>JBAVIQ010000022.1:0-14481 GCA_049687035.1 Steroidobacteraceae bacterium | reverse complement strand
CACCCCGTGCGAGCGCGCGTCGAACTTGATCACGGCCGCTTGATCGTGCGCCGGCACTGCCTGCGCTTCGATTTCGTCGAGGACACCGGTGCGGAACACCGCGTCTCCGCGGAGCACGAAGGGCATTTCCGGGCGCCGATGCCCGGACACGTTCTCGACGTGCGCGTGCAGGTGGGCCAGAAGGTCGAGAAAGGCGCCGTCCTGCTCGTGCTCGAAGCCATGAAGATGGAGCACTCCCTCACGGCACCGTGGCCTGCAGACGTCGTCGAAGTCAAGGTGCAGAAGGGTCAAAGGGTCGAAGAAGGGACGGATCTCGTCCGGCTGGAACCCGCAGAATGACTGCGGCAATCACCGACCTTGGAATGAGTCTCTTTTGCTAGACTTCGCGCCGAATCGCTGCCCTGCATCAATCATTCAGGGCGCTCAGACAGGCAAATCGCGCGGAGGCGGGATGGCATTCGACGGGGCCGTATTCGAGGCCCGCGAAATCAACGCGTGGCGCGGCGACCGGCACATCCTGCGCGACGTGTCTTTCTCGGTCCGCCCGGGCGAGTTTCTCAAGGTCACGGGTCCCAACGGCGTCGGCAAGACGACGCTGCTGCGCGTGATCTGCGGCCTGCTGCCCGCTGAAACCGGTGAACTGTCGTGGCGCGGCAAGTCGATTCGCGGCCGCCGCGACGAATTCAATTTCGAGCTGGGCCACCTCGGCCACCTCAACTCCCTGAAGGGCGACCTGTCGGCCCGCGAGAACCTGAAGTTCCTCGCCGGCCTGCGCACGACGCTGACGGCGGAGACCATCGATTCGACCCTGGACCGCGTCGGCATCCTGTCCCGGGGCGACCTGCCGGCCCGCTCCCTGTCGGCTGGCCAGAAGCGCCGACTGGCACTGGCGCGCCTGCTGCTTGCGGATGCGGCCCTCTGGATCCTCGACGAGCCGGTCACCAACCTCGACACCGCCGGCATCCGGCTGGTCGAAGAACTGATCGTCGAACACGTGGAGCAGGGCGGCCTTGCCATTGCAGCGGCCCACCAGCGGCTGCTCGACGACGCGCCGTGCCTGCGGCGCCTGGAGCTCGAACCATGAGCGCCGCGCGCACCCCGACGCTCGCTGCTGCCAAGCTCGTCTTCCAGCGCGACATGACACTGGCCTGGCGCCGCTGGGACGAAGTGGCGCAGCCGCTCATCTTTTACGTGGTCGTCACGACAATGTTCCCCCTCGCCACCACACCGGACCTTTCGGCGCTGCGTGAGATTGGCGGTGGCGTGGTCTGGGTGGCGGCGCTGCTGGCCTCGCTGCTCGCACTCGAATCGCTGTTTCGGGCCGACGTCGAAGACGGCACGACGGAACAATGGGTGCTCTCCGGTCAGCCCCTCGGGTATCTTCTGCTCGCCAAAGTCGCGGCCCACTGGGTGCTGACGGGCCTGCCGCTGGTAATCATGTCGCCGATCGTCGGCACGGGTCTCGGCTTGCCGACCAGCGCCTGGGGCGTGCTGATGTTTTCGCTGCTGCTCGGCACCGGGACGCTCAGTATCCTGGGCGGCATCGGCGCGGCGCTCACGGTGGGCGTGCGCAGGGGCAGCGTGCTCCTGTCGCTGCTGGTGCTGCCGCTCGCCATGCCGCTGCTGATCTTCGGTTCCCGCGCGGTGGCCATGCAGATGGACGGGGATTCCCCGGCCGGTCCGCTGCAGCTGCTTGCGGCGATCTTCTTCATGGCGCTGAGTCTCGGACCGATCGCAATGTCTGCGGCGATCCGTATCAGCGTCGAGAATTGACAGGTATTTGACGCAATCGACTGAACGCAACGCACGCTGACCGGTCAAGAGGAACAACATGTCGTGGACCTGGTTCCATAAGCTCGCATCGCCGCCGCACGCCTACCGCATCCTGGGCACGATCGCCCCTTGGTTCGGCTGGGCTTCCCTGGCACTGATTCTCCTTGCCACCTGGTGGGGACTCGTCAAGGCGCCTCCCGATTACCAGCAGGGCGACGGCTTTCGCATCCTCTACGTCCACGCCCCGAGCGCCTGGATGTCGATGTTCACTTATGTCGTGATGGCGGTGGCGGCCGGCGTCGGTCTGGTCTGGCGCATCAAGCTGGCGCACGCGGCCGCGGCGGCCTGCGCGCCGATCGGTGCCTCGTTCACGTTCCTGGCGTTGGCGACTGGCTCGATCTGGGGCAAGCCGATGTGGGGCACCTGGTGGGTCTGGGATGCCCGGCTCACCTCCGAACTGCTGCTGCTGTTCCTGTACCTTGGCTACATGGCGCTGCGGGCCTCGTTCGACGATCCACAGCGGGCCGACCGGGCGAGCGCCGTGCTGGCGCTGGTCGGCGTCATCAACGTGCCGATCATTCACTACTCGGTGGAGTGGTGGTCTACGCTGCACCAGCCGGCAAGCGTGACCAAGTTCGACAAACCGTCGATCGACCTCGCTATGCTGATCCCGTTGTTCATCATGATCGTCGGCTTCCAGCTGTACTTCGGCTGGGCCGTGTCCCGCCGCCTGCGGGGCGAAATCCTGCGCCGCGAACGCAACGCAAACTGGCTTAAAGAAGCAACTTAATCATGGACTTACAGAAGTTTTTTGAGATGGGAGGTTACGCGGGCTACGTGTGGACCTCCTACGGCCTGACGGCCCTGGTCCTGCTCTGGAACTGGTGGGCGGCTCGCCGCTCGGAAGCCGAGGCCCAGACCGCCGCCAAGCAGCGCAATGAACTTGCCCTGGAGAGATCGTTATGACACCGCGACAGAAGCGCATGGTCACCGTCGTCGCCATTGTGGCCGGCGTCGGCATCGCTACCGCCTTCGCACTGAAGGCCTTCAACCAGAACCTGCTCTACTACTACAGCCCCACGCAGGTGCACGCGGGCGAAGCGCCGGAGTCGCGCGCCATCCGGGTCGGCGGCCTGGTGGAGAACGGCAGCCTCAAGCGCCAGCCGGGCAGCATGGAAGTCACGTTCGTTCTCACCGACTACCAGCAGACAGTGCCGGTCAGCTACACGGGCGTCCTTCCCGACCTGTTCCGTGAGGGGCAGGGTGTCATCGCGCGCGGCAAGATGGATGGCAACCGCTTCGTCGCCGAAGAGGTGCTGGCCAAGCACGACGAGAACTACATGCCGCCCGAAGTGGCCGACAGCCTGAAGCCGCACATGGACGCTGCGAATTCAGCGGCCGGTGCGCCTGCGGCGGCGGCCACGCCGGCTCCCGGCAGCACCTGATCGCCACCGACCGACACTTGTCCCGCATCGGAGCATCCACCGCATGGTCGTTGAACTTGGTTTGTTTGCGCTGATCCTGGCGCTGCTGCTGTCCTGCGCGCAGGCCTTCTTCGGCCTCGCTGGACCCGCGCTGGGGAACCGCCGCTGGATGGCCGCAGCACGGCCTGCCGTCGCCGGGCAGTGGGTCTTCGTTGCGATGTCGTTCGCAGTGCTGGCCTGGTCGTTCTACAAGAACGACTTCTCGGTGCTGTACGTCGCGAACAACTCCAATTCGGCGCTGCCGACCTTCTACCGCTTCTCGGCAGTCTGGGGCGCGCACGAAGGCTCGCTGCTGCTCTGGGCGCTCGCGTTGTCGTCGTGGTCGATCGCCGTCGCTTTCTTCAGCAAGAACCTGCCGGAAACGTTCGCCGCGCGCGTGCTCGGCGTGCTCGGCTTCGTCAGCATCGGATTCCAGGGCTTCATCCTGTTCACGTCGAACCCGTTCGAGCGCCTGGTGCCAGCCGCGCAGGACGGTCAAGACCTGAACCCGCTGCTGCAGGATTTTGCCCTCGCGGTGCATCCGCCGATGCTGTACCTCGGTTACGTCGGCTTCTCGGTGGCGTTCGCGTTCGCAGTCGCCGCGTTGCTCGAGGGCAAGCTCGATGAGCGGTGGGCACGTTGGACACGCCCGTGGACGACCGTCGCCTGGATGATGCTCACCTGCGGCATCGCGCTCGGCAGCTGGTGGGCGTACTACGAACTCGGCTGGGGCGGCTGGTGGTTCTGGGACCCGGTCGAGAACGCCTCGTTCATGCCCTGGCTCGTCGGCACGGCGCTGATCCATTCGCTGGCCGTCACCGAGAAGCGCGGGCTCTTCAAGAGCTGGACGCTGCTGCTCGCTATCATCGCGTTCTCGCTGAGCCTCCTCGGCACCTTCCTGGTGCGCTCGGGCGTGCTGGTATCGGTGCACGCGTTTGCGAGCGACCCGAGCCGCGGCATCTTCATTCTCGCTTTCCTCGGCCTCTGCGTCGGCGGCTCGCTGGCGCTCTACGCCTGGCGCGGTCCCGGGCTGCGCGCCAAGGGCAGCTTCGACGTGGTCTCGCGCGAGTCGTTCCTGCTCTTCAACAACATGCTGCTGCTCGTGACCGCGGCGCTGATCCTGATCGGTACGCTGTACCCGCTGTTCCTCGATGCGCTCAATATGGGCAAGATCTCGGTCGGCCCGCCGTACTTCAACGTCGTGTTCCTGATCCCGACGCTGCCCCTGATGGCGCTGCTCGCGGTCGGCATGCACGCAGCCTGGAAGCACGCCAAGCTCGAAGAGAAGAAGAAGGCGCTGGCCACGATGCTCGCCATCGCGATCGTCGCGGGCGTGGCCATTCCCGTTGTTGCCTATGGCGGCTTCAACTTCATGGCGTCGGTTGGCCTCACGGCGGCGTTCTGGGTGATCCTGTCGTCGCTGTATGAGCCGTTCCAGCGCCTGCGCAAGCAGCAGTCGCTGTCGCGCGGCGTGCTCGGCATGACCGTCGCGCACATCGGCGTCGCGATGTTCTGCATCGGCGTCACCGTGGTGCAAACCTATCGCGTCGAGAAGGACATCGCGCTCAAGCCGGGCCAGTCTGTCGAACTACAGGGCTACAAGTTCAGTTTCGACGGCCTCGAACAGGTCGCCGGCCCCAATTACGACGCGACGCAGGCGCACTTCACGATCACCGAAGGCGACAAGCTCGTCGCCAAGCTCAATCCGCAGAAGCGCGTCTACCGCGTGCGCACCATGCCGATGACTGAAGCCGGCATCGCAGTGAACTGGAACCGCGACCTGTTCGTCGCCATGGGTGACGACCTGGGCGATAACGCCTGGAGCGTGCGCGTGCAGTACAAGCCGATGGTCCGCTTCATCTGGTTCGGGGCACTGGTGATGGCCATCGGCGGCTTCATCGCAATCACCGATCGCCGCTATCGCACGCGCAAGTCCGAGGCCGACGAGAGAGTCGGCCAGGGCCAGGCGGCGAAAGCCACCTGATTTTCCGGGACATTCGACATGCTCAAGTTCGGCGTACCACTCGCACTGGCAGTGCTGCTCGGTGTGTTCCTGTTCGTGGGCCTGCAGCGCGACCCGTCCTACGTGCCTTCGCCGCTGATCGGCAAGCGGGCACCGGAGTTCACGCTGCCAAGCCTGCAGGACCCGAACTATCCGGTCGCTTCGAAGGAACTGGCCGGCAAGACCTGGGTACTGAACGTGTGGGGCACGTGGTGCAGCGGTTGTCGACAGGAGCACGAGACGCTGATGGCGATCGCGCGAACCGGCGCGGTTCCGCTGGTCGGGCTGGACTGGAAGGACGACAGGGCCGCGGCGCAGCAATGGCTGAGCACGCTGGGCAATCCCTATGCAGTCGTCGCCTTCGATCCTGAAGGTCGCGTGGCGATCGACTGGGGCGTCTACGGCGCCCCGGAAACTTTCCTGATCGGACCGGACGGCAAGGTGCTGTTCAAGCACATCGCGCCCATGACCATGAAAGTCTGGACAGAAGAATTCCTGCCGCGCATCCAGGCGGCCAACGCCGGCACCGCGCCGGCCGGGGGCTGAACGACATGACACTGCTGCATTTTTCGCATCTCGCCCGCAGCGTACTCTTGGCACTGCTGGTCGGGTTCGCGGTTCCGGCGCTCGCTATCGACACCGAGCGTGCTTTCGACGACCCGGCACTGCAGGCGCGTTATGAGCAGATCGGCCGCGAATTGCGCTGCCTCGTCTGCCAGAACCAGACCATCGCGGACTCGAATGCCACGCTGGCCCAGGACCTGCGTCGCGAAGTCCGCGAGATGATCGCCGCCGGCAAGACCGACGACGAGATTCGCACCTTCATGGTCGATCGTTACGGCGACTTCGTGCTCTACAAGCCGCGCATGACGCCGGTCAACTACCTGCTGTGGGCAGCTCCCGTGCTGCTGCTGCTCCTTGGAACGTTCTTAGGGATCCGCATCATCCGCCAGCAGGCAGCGCAGGCGGATACGGACGGCCCGGAGGCTGGACAATCGTGATGTCGTCTGTATTCCTCGTCGTCGTCGTGCTGATGGTGAGCGTGGCAATTGCGCTCGTGATTTACCCGCTGCTGCGACCGCAGCCGGCCGTCATCAAGGGTGAGCCCGCCCAGCCCAAGGCCGCGCCACTCGCTTTCGCCCTGGCAGTCGCCTTGGGCCTGGGCGCCATTGGGCTCTATGCCAAGCTGAATACGTTTCCCTGGGACAACCCGCTGTCGGCAGAAGCGGTGCCCGCGGGCCACGGCGAGATGGGCGCAGCCGGAGCGATGAATGAAGTGACGGCCTCGCTCGAGGCACGGCTCGCGAAGGACCCGACCGATCGCGAAGGCTGGCGTATGCTCGGCCGCACGTACCTGGTGGGCGGTGACGCCGCGAAAGCCGCTGAGTCCTACGAGAAGGCCAACGCGCTCGCACCGCAGAAAGACATCGACCTGCAGCTCGACCTGGCGGAGGCGCTCGTCCTGACGGATGACCCGGCAGTGCAGCCGCGTGCCAAGGCGATCATCGACGACGCGCTCGCGGCAGATGCGGGCAACCAGAAGGCCCTCTGGTACCACGGGGTCATAGCCGTTCGTGCGGGTGACAAAGAGACCGCGAAAAGGAACTGGACGAAGCTCCTCGAAGGCAATCCGCCCCCGGAGATTCGTGACGTGATCACGGCCCAGCTCAAGGAACTCGGCGTCGACGTTCCTGCCGGCGCGGGTGCTGCTGGCCCGGCCATGGCGGCCGCCGGCAGTGGCATGGGCGCCGGGCCCATGAGCGGCGGCATGGGAGGCGACGTCGCCCCCACGGGACGTACGATTCGCATCAGCGTGAAGGTCGACCCCTCGCTCGCCAGCAAGGTGAAGCCGGGGGCCACGCTGTTCGTCGCTGCCCGCGAGCCCGGCATTCCGGGCCCGCCGATTGCCGCGACGCGCATCACGACGGACGACTTGCCGGCGGTGGTGGTCCTGAGCGACGCCAACACGATGATCGCGGGACGCGACCTGTCGTCGGTCAACGACGTCGAGATCGTCGCTCGTGTCGCCTACGGCGGCACGGCAGTCACCGTCAGTGGCGACCTCATCGGCCGCGCGGTGCAGAAGAAAGGCGGCAGCGAGAACCTGGACGTGGTCATCAACCAGGTCCAGCCCTGAGGTGACGACGCGGACCATTCACCTCAAGCTGTCAAGGCAGCCTTCCGTACTTGCGAGTTATCCGCGCGTATTGCTGACACGCCGTCCGGACCTGCTTGCGCTGCAGGAGCCGCCCGGATTCGAGGTGCGGCTCGACCAGGTACTGATCGATCCGCAGGCCGTGGCGAAGTACGCATCGGTTTGCGCCTTCGACGCGTCCGATGTGCGCAACGGGTACGTCCCGATCACCTATCCGCACGTGCTCGCCATGCCACTGCACCTGCGGATCATGGGGCTCTCGTCGTTTCCGCTGCGCCCGATGGGTCTCATTCACGTGTCCAACACGATCGCGCAGCCACGGGCGCTGGAGGCGGGCATGACCGTGAACGTCGTGGTCGCGGCCCGCAATTATCGCAAGACCGATGCCGGTCTGACCTTCGACATGGTGACGGACATCCTGCGGGCCGGACAAACCGTGTGGCGGGAGACATGCGTGTTCATGTCGCGCTGGCCCGACTCCGTGCAGCGGACGGGCGGCAGGCCCCCACGGCCGCCGAAAGCCCCGAAGGACAGCCAGGTACTCACGGAGCTGGCGGTGGACCTGAACCGCGCCTGGAGATACGCACGCGTCTCGAGTGACTTCAACCCGATTCACCTGAACGATCGCGCGGCGCGCTTCTTCGGCTTGCGTGGCGCGATTTCTCACGGCATGTGGACGCTGGCCCGCAGCCTGGCCGAACGTCCCATCGACGTCCCGCTGCCCGATGCGCGGCTCGAAACGCAGTTCCTGACGCCCGTGCAGCTGCCGGCACGCGTGAACATCAAGCAATGGGTGGAGCAGGGGCAATCGAAACGCGCCATGTGCGACGTGCGCACCGGCCGCATGCACATGTATGCCTACTGGACGACCGCCCCGGCGGCGGTCAGCGAGAACCTCAGCGAGGCTTGACCACGAGCACGTTGTCGACGCGCTTGACGCCATCGATACCCGCCGTGATTCGACCCGCCTTGTCCTTCATCGCCTCGGACGCCACGAAACCCGCGAGCTGCGTGACCCCGCCGTGGGTCTCGACATTGATCTGCAGGCTCTTGACGTCGGCCGCATCCATCAGCGCGGCCTTGACCTTGCCCGTAACGAGGCTGTCGTCGAGCTTGGTGCTCAGCGAGGTGGCCGGCGCGACCGTGACGCTGTTGACCACTGACTTCACCCCGGACACGCTCTCGGCTACCTTGGTCGCCGCGGCCTTTTCACCCTCCGAGCGCGCGAAGCCGCTCAGCTGCACCACGCCCCGGTAACTGTCGACATTGATCCGCGTTCCACTCGTATTCCTGTTGTCGAGCAGGCCGGCCTTGATGGTCGCCGCGATCACGGCATCGTCGGCCGCGTCCGTGGTCGACGGCTGCGCTTGGGCGGGACCTGCCAGCAGGAAGACAAGTGCGGCGAGCGTTACAAGCAAGAGATTCTTCATGCAGGCAAGTACTCCGTCTGGCAAACAAGACGTCCTTGTGTGCGGCGCCTCCATTGTAGTCCACCGGCGCGGTGGAAACGCCGCACGCTGCGTGTGATCATGAACCTATGAGTCTTGCGCGCGTGCTGCCCCTGGAGGGCGGCTGTAACTTTCGCGATTGCGGCGGCTACGAGACCGGCGACGGCGCGCGCGTGCGCTGGGGCAGGATCTATAGATCCGGACTGATGACTCGCCTGTCGACGACGGCGGCCGCGCGCGTGCAGGCGCTGGGCGTGCGAGCAGTCTGCGACCTGCGCCGCACCGCGGAACGTGCCCTGCATCCCAACCCATATCTCGGTGCCGAAGTCCGTCGTTTCGAGTGGGACACCGAGCAGGAGTCTTCACCGATCCGCGATCGGGCCTTCGCCCACTCTAACGACGTTGCCGGGGCGCACGCGGCGATGCTCGCGATGTACGAGCGGCTGCCGTTCGGCTTGCAACCCCGCCTCGCCGGAGTCTTTGCGGCGCTCGACCACGCGGATCAGGGTGCCGCGATCGTCCATTGCACGGCGGGAAAGGACCGCACCGGCGTTGCCGTGGCCCTCGTGCTCGAGTCACTCGGCGTGCGCCGCGAAGCCGTCGTCGAAGACTACACACTGACGAACACGGCGGTGGACCTGCGCGCCCAGTTGCTCCGTCAGGATGGCACGGGCGCGGGTCTCGCCGCGACGGCGGAGCCCCTCCTGGCATTGTCGGCCATTGCGCAGGACGCGATGCTTGCCGCACGCCCTGAGTATATCCTGGCAAGCCTCGGTGCGATCGAAGCGCGCCACGGCTCGGTACGCCGGTACCTGCTGGACGAACTCGCGCTCGAACCCGCCATGCTCGAGCGCCTGCGCGAACGCATGCTCGAATGAATCAGAAGCGATGACAAAGGCGGGCGATGAAGAATCGGCTGTTCGGTGGACTCACGGCGCTGCTGCGTGGCGCCAGACCTGCTTCGTCCATCCTGCAACCGCGGCTGCCAGTGCCAGCGGTGAAGAAATAATTCAATGCCTGCAGCGTACCAGCCGCCTGTTGCACTTGCCCCTCGACGCGCGCCGGTTCCTGCACGGACTGGTGACGCGCTACACTCGGCACCGACCGCTACGTCGCTGGGGAGGGTTTCCAATGGCTTACGTCGATGGATTCGTCGTTCCTGTGCCCAAAGGCCAGCTCGAGGCGTACCGCAAGATGGCACGCAAGGCGGGCAAGGTCTGGCGCGAGCACGGTGCGACCGACTATCACGAGTGCGTCGCGGACGACGTCGCGGTTGGCAAGCGCACGTCATTCCCGCGCAGCGTCAAGCTCAAGGCGGGCGAAGTCGTCGTCTTTTCCTACATCGTCTACAAGTCGCGTCGCGCCCGCGACCGCATCAACAAGGCGGTCATGGCGGATCCCCGGCTGAAGTCGATGATGGATCCGAAGCGGATGCCTTTCGACGGCAAGCGCATGTTCTGGGGCGGATTCAAGTCGCTGGTTCGCGTGTAATTCGGCACGACCGCGTTAACTGGGAGGCAATTTCAGATGTTGTTTCAATCACACCGGCTGGTGCGGACCTGGCCGCTGCTTGCCACACTGCTGTTGTCAGCGTGCGCGTCGATGCCCAGCCACGATCCGCTGGAAGTCAGCGTGGCAGGAATCGAGTCAATACCGGGCGAGGGCATGGAGCTGCGCCTGCTGGTCAAGCTGCGGGTGCAGAACCCCAACGACACACCGATCGAATACGACGGTGTGGCGCTCGACCTGGACGTCATGGGCCGCGATTTTGCCAATGGTGTCAGCGATCAGGCGGGTACCGTTCCGCGTTTCGGTGAAGCGGTCGTTGCCGTGCCGGTGACGGTCTCACTGATGCGTATGGCGCGCCAGGTGCTCGGCATGCTCGACGGCAAGCCCGTCGACAAGGTCACCTATTCGATGAGCGGCAAGCTGCACGGCGCATCGATGTTCGGCACGCAGCGCTTCACAGCCAAAGGCGAATTCGAATTGCCGAAAGACAAATCGGCAGCGACGGCTGTGGATGCACCCTGATCACCGCGCGCGGTACGCGAATGCCCTACGAACCAATCAAGCTGCTGCTGCCCGAACTCGAAGCCGAGGTGGTGGGCGAGGCACTCGAGTTGTACCTGCGCGCACGACCCGCGCCGCTCGACCATCGCTACGAGTACCGCTATCGCGCTGCACACGCAGTGCTCGAGGTTCTGCAGCAGACGCTGCCCGAAGAGGACGACCCGTTGCCCGGACGCCGCCGCCAGGCAATCGAGGACTGACCGGTGACGCTCCCCGGGCCGGACCTGCTCGGCATCGCGTTCGTCGGCATCACGTTCGATTGAGCGCATCCCGCGAGGCCGACGATGACTGTTCTTTCGCTGTTCCCGACGCGCGTCTACACGGCGAAGCTGCAGGCATCCGGCTGGGAAGGGTTCAATACCCGCCTGTTGCGTGAGTGCGAGCAATACCGCACAGACGATGTGGCCGGGCGGGCATGGTCAAAGGAGCGGTACCCGGGCGGTTACACCTCCTACGGTTCGCTGAACCGGATGCACACGCTGTCGCCGACGTTTGCGCTGCTCGGCAAGAAGCTGCAGCGGCACGTGCTGACTTACGCCCGCACGCTCGAGTACGACCTCGAAGGCCGCGAACTGTCGATGACGGACTGCTGGATCAACATGATGCCCCGCGGCGTCATGCACGGCTTGCACCTGCATCCGCTCTCGACCATCAGCGGGACGTATTGCGTGCGCACACCCAAGGGCGTGCCGGGCCTGAAACTCGAGGATCCGCGCCTCGATCGTTACATGGCGGCGCCGCCCCGCGCGGCGAGTGCAAAGCCCGCGAACCAGCCGTGGGTGACCATGCCCGTGGCGGCCGGCACGGTGCTGCTGTTCGAGAGCTGGCTGCGGCACGAAGTGCCGCCGAACCCCGTGCAAGCCGAGCGGGTGAGCATCAGCTTCAACTTCAACTGGTTCTGAGAGTCGTCGCGGGACCGCGTTCGCGCCGACGTGCCGAGGAGGGAGCGTGAACGATCGCATTCCAATACCCCGTGATCCCGCCAACGACTACACGGCGGAGATGGCGCGGCAACGGCGCGAGTTCGTGACCGGTCGCACCGGGACGTCATTGCAGCACGTCGGTTCGTTCACCATCGACCCGGCGCAGGTCGCCGGCAATATCGAGAACTATCTAGGCGTGGCGCAGGTGCCGATCGGCCTCGCCGGGCCATTGCGGATCAACGGCGAACAGGCGTCGGGAGACTTCTACATTCCGCTTGCCACCACTGAAGGCACGCTGGTGGCCAGTTACAACCGTGGCATGCGGTTGCTCAGCGAAAGCGGCGGAGTGACCGTCACGGTGGTGAAGCGTTCGATGCAGCGCGCACCGGTCTTCGAATTCGCCAGTGCGCGCGAGGCGCGCGATTTCGGGCAGTGGCTCGTCGAGCATTTCGACGCCATTCGCGCGGCTGCCGAAGCCACGACCCGGATCGGCAAGCTGACCGACATCGAGCAGTACGCCGTCGGCAACCTGCTGTACACGCGTTGCAACTACACGACGGGCGATGCAGCCGGCCAGAACATGACGGGCAAGGCGACGCTGGCCGCGTGCGAATGGATCAAGGCCCAGCACCCGCTGCACCCGAGCTACATCCTCTCGGGCTCGATCGATACCGACAAGAAGCACTCGGCCATCAATACGCTGCGCACGCGCGGCCGCCGCGTGATCGCGGAAGTGACGATCCGCAACGAGACGCTGCAACGACTGATGCGTGTCGACGCGAAGACGCTGTTCCGCTCGCGGCAGATCAGCCAGGCAGGTTCGTTCATGGCGGGCTCGGCCAATAACGGCCCGCATGCCGCCAACGGCCTTGCGGCGATGTTCATCGCGACCGGCCAGGACGTGGCCAACGTCGCCGAGTCGCACGCCGGCATCACTTACGCGCAATTGCTGGAAAACGGCGACTATTACTGGTCGGTCACGTTGCCGTCCCTGATCGTCGCGAGCTACGGCGGCGGCACGGGCCTCGGCACCCAGCGTGAATGCCTGGAGATGCTCGGCTGTTACGGCGCCGGCAAGGCAGACCGACTGGCGGAGATTGTGGCAGCCGTCGTGCTGGCCGGGGATGTCTCACTGGGATCGGCCGTGCTGGCCGGCGACTGGGTCAGCAGCCACGACAAGCTGGGCCGCAACCGGCCCTGAACGGCTATATTGACCAGTGACCGGACCCGTCCCGCAGCAACGACGGATGAGGCAAGAGTCGAATGACGCGTCCCGTGAGTACCCCCTGGCTGGTCGGAGCCGCCGCAATCGCGGCCGCCGTGACGTTCTTCATCATGCAGGGACAGGTCCGTTCCGCCAACGAACGGGCCAGCCTGCTGCAGGATTCCGTCACCGAAAGCGAGCGATCGCTGCTCGGCTACACCACGTACGTGCGTTACCTGCAGGAAGGCAAGAAGCAGCTCGCAGCCCAGCAGAAATTCCTGGCCGCGACGGTCAGCCAGCCCAATGCCGTGACCCAGGTCATCGACCAGTCCGTGCTCGGGTTCCATTCCACGGGCACGATCGCGATCTGGTACTCGGTCGAGTATTCCTTCGGCTACGACCTCGCGCCCGACCGGTACGACGTCAAGTCCGGCCCGGACGGTATCCGGGTCGAGGTCGGCAAGCCGCGACTGGTCGCGACGCCGGCGGTGACCAACCTGAAGTACAAGGTACTTTCGGGTGGCTTGCTTACCGATGAAGAGGCCGCGGGACTGAAGCTGTACGCGGAGGCGTCCAAACGCGCGCAGGCCAGGGGCGGGCAACTGGCGTCCGATCCCGCCGTCATGGCGCTCTGTGAAAAGCAGCTCACCACGTTCCTGCGGACTTTCCTGCTCAAGCAACCGAACGTGACGACCGTACCGCACATCGCGGTGGTCTATCGCTGAACGACGAAGCAACGGACACAAGGAGCCTGCGGTGCATCCCACCATCAAATTGATCCTCGCGAGCCTCATCATTCTGCCAGCCATCGCCGCGGCCGACGGCCTCGCCGCCGTTGCCGACCTGAAAGGCTGCACCAACGCCGCGATCACAGGCACGGCCAAGCTCAAGGAACAGGTGACACCGGAGGGCGTGAAGGAGGTGACGGTCGAACTCAAGGTGAAAGGCCTGCCCGATGGCAAGCACGCCGTGCACATCCACGAGGTCGGCGCCTGCGAGCCATGTTCCGCAGCGGGCGGCCACCACGATCCGGGTCCCGCGGGACAGTCGCGGCCCGATTCGGCGCTGGACACGATGCCGGCGACGGACATCAATCACCCGTTCCACATGGGTGACCTGATCAATCTCGACGTCAAGAATGGCGTCGGCACGTTCAAGCACACGACCAACCGCGTCACCTTGGCGCCGGGTCGCTTGAGTGTTTTCGACGCGGATGGCAGCGCGATCGTCGTGCATACGCAGCCCGACACGTATTGCGACGAGGAGTCGGAGCTCAAGAAGGGTTGTGCGGGCGGCACGCGCGAAGCGTGCGGCGTGATCAGGCTCGTGAAGTGAGCGGGGCAGGGCCGATGTTGACCGTTCACCATCTCGAAACGTCGCGCTCACAGCGCATCCTCTGGCTGCTCGAGGAGCTCGGCGCTCCGTACGAGCTCAAGGTATACA
>JBAVIQ010000021.1:0-13546 GCA_049687035.1 Steroidobacteraceae bacterium | reverse complement strand
TCGATCCGGGACCTTTCCCCGAGCTTGGAAAGGCAGACACGCGCTCTGGGAAAGTCCCGGATCGATCGCCTGAACCTAGGCGAGCGCTGCCAGCAGCTTCTCTCCCACGACGTCCCTGCGCCAGCCGCGCATGAGCGGGCTGTCGTCCGGCGCACCGGAGCCGAACGCGATCGCCTCGACGTCCCTGCGTGTCGCGAGCACCTCGGCGCTTACCTCCAGTTTCGCAGCCACATCACGTACGACCTGCAGCAGGCGGGATGCGAGTGCCATCTGCGCGGGTTCTGGGCGCTTCGGCGCGGAGAGCGGAACTCCCGATTCGTCGGCGCGCGCGACCCGCAAGAGCTCCAGCAATTCATCGCCGCGCTTGCGGATCACGCTCGGCGGTAGCGCCGGGACGGACTCCAGCGCCGCGATCGACACCGGCTCGCGGGTGGCCAGCGCATAGAGCGCCTCGTCCGTCAGGATCCAGCCGCGCGGTTTGTCCGCTTCGATGGCGCGCCGTTCGCGCCAGTCGGCCAGCGCACGCGCCGCCGACTGCTCCGCCGGCCGCAACCGGTTCAGTCCCTTCAGCCGGCGCCAGGCCAATGCCGGGTCGGTGCGGTACAGCGCGGGATTCTCGTAGGCGGCCGCTTCTTCGGCGACCCAGTCGGCGCGGCCTTTCGCGACCAGGGTGGCCTGCAGGTCGGTGTGCAGCGTGAGGAGGTGTCGCACGTCGTCGGCGGCGTACGCGACTTGCTCGGGCGTGAGCGGCCTGCGCGACCAGTCGGTACGCGTCTGGCCCTTGTCGATCGAGTGCCCGAGCTGCCGGGCGACGAGCTCCGCATAGCCGACCTGCGGCGGAAAGCCCAGCAACGCCGCGGCGACCTGCGTGTCGAAGAGGGGGCCGGGCACGGCGCCGCCAGATTGCAGCAGCACCTCCAGGTCCTGTCGCGCGGCATGCAGGATTTTCAACTTCGAGCGGTCCTGCAGCAGTGCGTGCAGCGGCGCAAGGTCCAGGCCGACGAGCGGGTCGATCAGGTAGCAGTCGGATTCCGTGGCGATCTGCACGAGGCAGAGTTGCGCGTGGTAGGTGCGCTCGCGCATGAACTCGGTGTCGAGCGCGAGTCGGTCGGAACTGCGCAGCCGAAACAAGGCGGCCTCGAGTTCACCAGGGTCATGGATCAGCCTCGCTTCGCGCATCGGGACGGTCACCTGCGTGTAGAATCGCCGCTCCTCAGGCCGCCGCTTCGAATCGTGCTGCAATTCCTGAAGGCATTTCTCGACATCGTACTCTGGCGGCGTGGTCCACAGGACCTTCCGGCCTCGCGGGTGCTGCTGTGGCTGACCGCTGTGGCGTACGTCGCCGTGTCGATCGTGCAGCTCACGCTGCTCGAGGAACCGGCCGCGGCCTGGCTGGTCTTCGTCGTGCTCGATCCGGTCCTGCTCACGGCGGGCGTGTACCTGCTGCTGAAACTGTTCGGCAAGACCGATCGGTTCCTGCAGACCGCCACCGCGGTGCTCGGCACCGGCGTCGTGCTCGGATTGTGCATGTTCCTGCCGGTGCAATGGCTGTTGACGCAGGCCGGCGTGCCGCCGGAATCCACCGCGGCCGGCTTGATCGCGCTCGGCATGGTCGTCATCTTCGCGCTGGTCACGGGCCGCATCCTCAAGCTCGCGACCGAATCGAACCTGTTCACGGGCGTCACGCTGTCGCTCACGTATTTCCTGTTGATCAACCTGCTGCTCGGCCTCGCGAGCGGTGGAGGGAGCTGACTTTGCACCTGCACATCCTGGGTGTCTGCGGCACGTTCATGGGCGGCATCGCGGCCATCGCGCGCGCAGCCGGCCATCGCGTCACCGGCTCCGATCGCAACGTCTATCCGCCGATGAGCACGCAGCTCGCGGCACTCGGCATCGACGTCATCGAAGGCTACGAGCCCGACCAGCTCAAGCTGAACCCGGACGTGTTCGTAGTCGGCAACGTGATGAGCCGCGGCAATGCGCTGGTCGAAGCGCTGCTCGACAGCGGCAAGCGCTATGAGTCAGGGCCGGATTGGCTGGCGCGCAACGTGCTGCAGGTCGATGACCGCTGGGTGCTCGGTGTCGCAGGCACGCATGGCAAGACGACGACCAGCAGCCTGCTCGCGTGGATTCTCGAACACGCGGGCCTCAATCCCGGTTTCCTGATCGGCGGCGTGCCGCTCGATTTCGACGTGAGCGCGCGCCTCGGCGGCGGCCGTCATTTCGTGATCGAGGCCGACGAGTACGACACCGCGTTCTTCGACAAGCGTGCGAAGTTCGTGCACTACCGTCCGCGCACGGCGATCCTGAATAACCTCGAGCACGACCACGCCGACATCTATCCGGACGTGGCCTCGATCCAGAAACAGTTCCACCTGCTGCTGCGCACGGTGCCAGGCAATGGCCGGTTGATCGTCAACGCCGACGAACCGCACCTCGATGAAGTGCTGCGCATGGGGTGCTGGACACCCGTCGAACGTTTCACCAGCACCCACACGGCTGGGTGTGAATGGCGTATCGCCGCGACGGGCGGCGATGCAAGTTTCGCGAGTTTCGACATCTGGCGCGGTGAGCGCTGCCTCGGCCGTGTCGACTGGGACCTGCTGGGTCGCCACAACGCGGCCAATGCGATTGCGGCCGTGGCCGCGGCGTGTCACGCGGGTGTCGGTGAAGACGCGGCGCTCGAGGCGCTGCGACGTTTCGGCGGCGTCAAGCGTCGCCTCGAAGTGCGCGGGGTCGTGCGCGACATCGTGGTGTATGACGACTTTGCGCATCACCCGACCGCCATCGCGACAACCCTCGACGGCGTCCGTCGCCGGGCAGGGCGGGGCCGCGTCATTGCGGTGCTCGAGCCACGCTCGAACACGATGAAACTCGGCACGCACAAGGCAGCGCTGGCCACGTCGCTCGCCAGCGCGGACCGGGTATTCATCTACCAGTCGCCCGAGGTGAAGTGGGACGTGGCGGACGCCATGCTGCCCCTCGGGTCGCTGGCCACGGTGCAGGCGGACCTGCACAAGCTCGTGGCTGCCCTGGTCGCGGAGGCGCGGCCGGGTGATCACCTGGTGCTGATGAGCAATGGCTCGTTCGGCGGCCTGCACGAACACCTGCTGCGGGCCCTGCGCGCCGCGGTGCCATAGTTCCGCGGACGCGGCATAATCGGCCCATGCCCGACCCGGTCTCGACGCGACAGGAAATCCCGCTGTTCCCGCTCGGCACCGTCCTGTTTCCGGGCGGTCCGCTGCCGCTGCGCATCTTCGAGGCGCGTTACATCGATCTGGTGCGGCGCTGCATGCGCGAGAATTCCGGCTTCGGCGTGGTTCTACTGACGGACGGACCGGAGGCTGGCGACGGCTCCACGGCAACGAGTGACGTCGGCACATACGCGCGCATCGTCGACTTTTCCGGCCAGCCGGACGGGTTGCTGGGCATCGAGGCCCGTGGCGAACGCCGTTTCCGAATCCTGTCGCGCAGCCGCGCGCGCGACGGTCTCAACATGGCCGAAGTGGAGTGGCTGCCGGACGAAGTCCACGTGTCGCTGCCGGAAGAGTTTTCCGATCTCGGCCCTGCGCTCGATTACGTGCTTGGCCAGGTCGGCGATCCCTACGAATCGCTCGAACGCCGGCTCGACGACGCCGGCTGGATCGCCGGTCGTCTCGCAGAAATCCTGCCGCTGCCGCCGGCGCACAAGCAACACTGCCTGGAGCTCGACGATCCCATCGAGCGCCTGCGATACCTGCGGCCGCTGTTCGAAATCACGACCGAGCCGCCAACGGCAGACAGCGAGCCCGACGAAGACTGAGTCCGTGCAAATTGCAGCGTCTGGGCGAGTAATCGCACTCGCGGTCGCTGCCAATCTCGCGTCGAATGACGACGTACCGCGCTCGTGCGGCACGGCGTCTAACACCGCGAGGAGTCATCGCTCATGGACGACATCAAGGCTGTCGCAATCCTGAAATCGCTGGCCGCGGGCATGGACCCGACCGCGGGGCAACCGCTCACCAGCATCGCGCAGCTCGCATCGCCGGACGTCGTGCGCGCCCTGTTCCTGGCGGCCGATTCGCTGGAGATGCGGCTGCGCCAGTCGCGGCGGCAATCCACGCTGCCGCGCAACGCCGGCAAGCAGTGGTCGGCCGAGGAAGACGAGCGCCTGCTGGCGGGTTTCGACGCCGGCACCCGGGTCGACGAACTCGCCGCGACGCACGAGCGCACGCGTGCGGGCATCGAGGCGCGGCTGGTGAAGCACGGCAGGCTCGAAGCCGACCAGGCGCCCGCCGCACGCATCCGCTGAGCCGACCACTCGCCGCGGGATACAATCGCGGGATGGTGCCGGTCCCGCCTTCCGCCGATAGTCTTGCGTCGCCGGAGGCGGCCCCCGCGACGGGCCGCCGCCTGCGCGTAATGAACGTCATTCTCTCGCGCGGATTCGCGGGCTCGGAGCGTGCGGCGGTGGAAGCCTGCGCGGCGCTGTCGCAACGGCACGACGTCGCGCTAGTCGTGCGCAGCGATCACCGCGACGACTCGGGCGCCAGCCTGCTCGACGAACTCGAGCCCGGCATCCAGGTCTTCGAGGTGCCGCCGCGGTGGCGCACACAGCATCGACTCGCCGAGATCATCGACCAGTGGCGGCCGGACATCATTCACACGCACCTGCGCCGCGGCACACGCTATGTCGCACGCATCAAGCGCAAGGCACGCCACGTCAGCACGCTGCACCTGCATCTCAACGGTCCGCACTACCTGCGGACCGACGCGCTCTTCTGCATCTCCGAGTGGCAGCTGGCGACAGTGCCGTCCAGCTACCACGGCAAGACGTACCTGGTGCCGAACTCGCTGGTGTCGCACCCGCGGCTGCCGCCGGAGCGCGTCCGCCAGCTGCGTGCGGAACTCGGCGCGGGCGACGACGACTTCCTGATCGGCGGGGTCGGACGCCTCGTGCCGCGCAAGGGCTTCGACCTGCTGCTGCAGGCGTTTGCCCAGGCGCAGCTGCCGCAGGCGAAGCTTGTCATCGTAGGCGATGGCAGCGAGCGTGGATCCCTGCGGCGGCTGGCAGGGGACGACGTGCGCTTCGCAGGCTTCCGCCGCGACGTGAAGGATCTCTACCAGGCCTTCGACCTGTTCGTGTGCCCGTCGCGGTACGAGCCCTTCGGGCGCGTGATCGCCGAAGCGCTCGACAGCGGCGTACCGGTCGTTGCGTGTGAATCGCAGGGGCCGCGCGACATCGCGCGGCGGTATCCAATCGACCTGGTCCCCATCGATGATGTGGCGAAAATGGCCGCGGCCCTGCGCCGCCATCATGACGCAGGGCGCAGGCGGATCGAATCGGACCTGTCCGAGTTCAGCCTCGAACAGACGGCTGCACGCATGGAGCAGGCGTACTGGGCCGTGCTGTCGTCGCCGGCAGCGGCCACAGGCAGTGAATCCGGATTCGCTGCAACGCCACGAGTGACGGCCGCAGGCGCAAACGCTCCTCCCGCTCGCGTGCTGTTCTCTCCGGTATCGGGCCCGGGCGGTGCGGGCGAACTGATGCGGTGCCTGATCATCGCGCGCGAGCTCGCGAAGGCGGATCCCACCGCGGACATCCGCTTCCTCGTGAACCGCCACGCCGTGTTCCGCGAGTCGGTGAATTTCCCGATCATCGACTGCGACGCTTCGCCGACCAGGAGCACGCCGCAGGTGCTGGCGACGATCGAGTCGTTCCGGCCCGACGTGATGGTCTTCGACAATTCGGGTCGCACGTCACAGCTGCGCGCGGCCAGGCGCGCAGGGGCCCGGCTCGTCTTCTCCAGTCGCTCGCCGAAGCTGCGCTGGAAAGCTTTTCGCATCAAGTGGATGCGCCTGCTCGACGAGCACTGGATCGTGTTTCCCACGTTCGTGACGGGCGGCCTGTCACGGGTCGAACGCCTGAAGCTGCGCATCTTTCCCCACTACGGCGTGCGTCGGTTCGACACGCTGCTGACGCCTGTAGAACCCGAGACCCGCGCCGCGTGGCTGGCACAGCACGGGCTGCAACCGGGCGCCTACGTCGTCTTCGTGCCGGGTGGGCGCGGCGAAGCCACCCGCGTGGCCGAACCGGCCGAACTCTTCATTGCCGCGGCGCGCGAATTCGCGGCCGCCACGGGCCAGCGCACGGTGGTGCTGACGGGTCGCAAGACCATCGCGGACCAGGGTGATGCGCGCCTCACGTTGCTGCCGCGGGTCGAGCCCGACGAGGTGCAGTACCTGCTGTCGGAGGCGCTGATGGTCGTCAGCAACGGTGGCTCGACCATGATCCACGTGCTGGCGCATGGGCGACCGATCATCGCCATTCCGCTCGCGGGCGACCAGGATCGGCGCATCCGCCGGGCGGTACGCCTGCAGATCGCGGCAGCGGCCGAGCGCACGCCGACCGCAATTGCGCAGGCCGCCGCCACGCTGCTGCACGACCCGGTCCGGCGCGCGACGATGGTTCGCTGCACTGCCGAGCTGGGCATTGCCAATGGTGTCGGCGAGGCAGTCGCGGCACTGCTCGCGCTCGCCCGTCGTCGCAGCGGCTGAAATCCGCACCGGGAAGGCCGGGATCAGCCCTCGCGCAGGATGTCGGCGAGATCGGCGACGTAGACGCGCCGCTTCCCTTCCGGACAGGCATTGAATGCGATGCGCGTAAAGGTGCGGTCCCAGGCCGGATGCGGATCGACTCGCAATGTGCCGGTGGAGCGTTCGGCCAATGGCCGGATTCCTATGCGCACCAGTTGCGTTTCGCTGGCGCTGCGCAGGTCGACGAGTCGCAGGGGCGTCGTGCCGTCACCGAATGCCAGCGGTTCGTCCACGTACGCATCGGTGAGCAGATGGCGGCCGTCGGGATGCAGGGTGGGGTGGCCTGATCCCGGTATGGCGGGCACCAGCGTTTCGCAGATCGAGCCATCGAGCGCAAGGCGTGCGAAGCGCAGGCCGTCGCCCTGGGTGTTCAGGTTCATCAGCACGTGCTCGCCGTCCGGGCACCAGTTGGGGTGGTGTCCGCCCTTCGCCCAGCGCTCGGCCGAAACGGCGACGCGGACGTGGCTGCCATCGGCGTTCATAGTGATGACGTGCTTGGCACCGTACCGACGCTTGCGCTTCCACGGCAGCAGGCTCCGCGGCAGCCAGCGCAGTGCGAGCATCAGCCGCGTGCCCTGCGGATTCCATTTGACGTGGAAGCTGAAGAAGTCCCCGCGCTCGCGCGCCACGGGCAATGGCGGCACGGCTTCCGCCACGATCTGTGCGAGCGACACCAGCAGGCGCGAATTGCCACTCTGCAGGTCGGTGATCCAGATGCCGTCGTCTGCGCTCGCTCCCCGGTTCTCCGGGATGTACTGCTGCGGCACCACTACGCCGTAACCCTGCTGGGTCACGGCCATCCGACGCAGGCAGGGGCTGGCGGCCCAGCGGCCGTCGGGCGACACCGAATAGATCGTGCCGCCGAGCCGCCGCGACTCGCCGGTCTGCAGGTCGAGTCGTACGCCGTACGGCATCCAGTCTCGTACTTCGACATCGTTGAACAGCAGCGTCCTGTCGTCCGCGCCCCATTGCGTCTGCGCGCCGAGCTGCACATCCCAGCCGCGCGTCTCTGCGACCGTGCGCAGCTCGCCGGTCATGAGATCGATGACGGCGATCTCGGCTATATCCCCGGGCCGCGGCCGGCGGTCTTCGAACGGCAGGCGCGTGACGGCCATGTAGCGGCCGGACGGACTGAAAGGCGAGCTGTCGTAATAGCGGTGAATGTAACCCGTGTCTCCCGGAGTCACGCAATGAACCGGCACGCGCGGCGCGAAATCGGTGTATGCGGGGAATGTTCCGGCGAGCGAGGGCAGCATGCGTTCATTGTAGATCGTCATGCCGCCAAAGAAATTCGGCTGGCGCCTGTGGGGGAAGTCGTCAGCCGCCTGTCGCGAGCAGGCGCTGACGAGGCTGGCAGCTGCCAGACCCGTGATCACCTCGCGCCGGTTGACTCCTGGCACGCCGTTCACCGGGCGAAGATCTGTGCGAACAGGGGCTCCAGCAACGCGCCGCCGCGCAACGTCAGGTGATGACTGTCGAAATAGAGCGGCAGGCCGTCGCGGGTCACGGCGCAACCCACGTCGCGACAAAGCACGGCGTCAGGACGCAGCACCACTACGCCCGGCAGCGCGTCGAGTTCGTTGAGGACGGCGAGCACGTGCTCCTGCCGCGCGGCGTACTCTGCGCGCGTTGGTGCGTCCGGCGGCATGTGGCCGAAGCGGTGCGACCGCGCGAGCACCGACGGCACGTCCCAGCCCACCTCCGGTACGGACGCCACGAGCCACACGCGCTTGCCCTGCGCGAGCAGGGCGGTAACGGATCTGCGCAGCGCTCGAGCGAACACCTCGTGGTTGTTTGCGAGCGAGCGCTCTTGCGAGTGCGAGTCGGTCAGGATCACGGTCTCGCCGGACTCGTGACCATAGCGAGTGCCTTCCGCCAGCAGGGCCCAGCGGCCCGCGAGCACCACGTCGGTCACGCCGGGCGAGCGGCCCAGCAACTCCAGGACGGCTTCGGAGAACGCACTGCAGTCGTGTTCCGCATCCTGGCCCGCGACTTCCGCATCGCGCAGCGGAGCGCACCCTGATCGCAGCGCCAGCAGGCCCGCGACGTCGGCGTGCGCTGCTGCGGCGCCGATCGCGTCAGCCATTGCGCGAGCGTGCGAATCACCCCAGACGATGAACGTGAGCGTGCCGGCCTGCGGGCTGCCCGTTCTGCACAGGTCGCCGCTACGGATTTTCGCCATGCTGACGTTGCCGCATTCCCAGTCGCGTGTACGCCGGTCGTTGCCGCCGTCGACGATCCGGCGGACGGCGGGATCGGAGCGCGCGGGCCAGCCCTCAGCGACGATCGCGGCCGTGCTCGCGATGACCGCGACTCCCATCAGTGTGGCTGCTGCGATGAACAACCGGCTCCGTTCGAGCAGGCCACTCTTGCCACGGAACGGCCGCTCGACGTAGCGCCAGGACGCGACCGCGGCGACGGCGGCCAGCGCCAACAGCAACGAAGTTTCGAGCACGGTCAAGTCGCGAACGGCGTAATAGCGTCCCAGCGTCAACAGCGGCCAGTGCCAGAGGTAGAGCGAATATGAGACGAGTCCCGTGAGCACGACCGGCCGTACGCTGAGTGCATCACCGACGACGTTGTGACCGCCACTGCCGGCCCAGATGATCGCGGCCGTCCCGACGCACGGTAGTAATGCGGTCACGCCGGGAAATACCGTCGCCGGGGTGTACAGCGTCATGCTGCAGAGTAGCGCGATCAAGCCGAGCAGGGCGACGACGGAACGCACATGGCGACGGTGCGCAACCGGAATCGCGCCCAGGGCGAGCAATGCACCCATGCCCAGTTCCCAGGCGCGCGCGGGCGCCAGGTAGAACGCGGCGTCGCGTTCGACCGCGACTCCCGCGGCGCACAGTGCAAAGGAAACCGCGGTCACGAGTGCCGTCGCGGCGACATACCGCTGGCGGGTGCGTGCCGCTATGAACGCCAGGAACAGCGGAAACAGGATGTAGAACTGTTCCTCGACCGCCAGCGACCACGTATGCAGCAACGGCATCTCTTCCGCGGCGCGACCGAAGTAGCCGGCTTCCTGCCAGAAGAGGAAATTCGAGGCGAAGAGGCTCGTCGCCAGCACGCTCTTGGCGTAATCCGCGAGATCTGCAGGCAGCAGGAGCCAGGCAGCGAACACGGTGACCACGAGCAGCATCGCGAACAGCGCCGGAAACAGTCGGCGCACACGCCGCTCGTAGAAGTTCGCGAGGGAAAACCTGCCCGTGTCGACTTCGTGGCGGATCAGGCCCGTGATCAGGAACCCCGAGATGACGAAGAACACGTCGACGCCGACGAAGCCGCCTGAAAAAGCGCTGGCCCCCGCATGAAACAGCACGACGGGAACGATCGCGACCGCCCTGAGCCCGTCGATGTCGGCACGGTAGTGGTGCATTCGGCGATGGCAGCTCCGACCCGTGCGTCACCGGCCCCGAATCGGGGTCGGCAACGGCAGATCAGAGTCCCTTGAACACCCGGGAAGCGGCCGCGATCGTCGCGTCTATGTCGGCTTCGGTATGCGCAACCGAAACAAATCCTGCTTCGAACGCCGACGGTGCGAGATACACGCCCTCCTGCAGCATGCCGTGGAAGAACTTCTTGAAACGCTCGACGTCGCAGGCCGTCGCTTCGGCGTAACTGTTCACGTGCGGGGCGGCCGTGAAGAACAGCCCGAACATGCCGCAGACGTGATTGGTCGCGAGCGGCACACCCGCCTGCTGCGCCGCCTGCTTGATGCCGTGCACGAGCCGGTCGGTGAGCCTGGCCAGGTGTGCATGGAAGCCTGGGGCGTCGATGCCGTTGAGCGTCGCGAGACCAGCCGCCATCGCTACCGGGTTTCCAGACAGCGCGCCCGCCTGGTACACGGGGCCCAACGGTGCGATGTGCGACATGATGTCGCGACGGCCGCCGAAGACACCGACGGGCATGCCGCCGCCCACGATCTTGCCGAGCGTGGTGAGGTCCGGTTTGATCCCATAAAGCTCCTGCGCACCGCCTCTCGCGACGCGGAAGCCCGTCATCACCTCGTCGAAGATCAGCACGGCGCCGTGCCTGGTGCATTCCTCGCGCAGCGCTTCGAGGAAGCCGGGTACCGGCGGAATGCAGTTCATGTTGCCGGCGACCGGCTCGACGATGACGCATGCGATGTCCGCGCCCATCTCACCGAACAGCTGCCGCACCTGCGCGATGTCGTTGTACGAGAGAGTGAGCGTGTACGCGGCGAGTTCAGGCGGTACGCCCGGCGAAGTGGGCACGCCGAGGGTGAGCATGCCGGAACCAGCCTTCACCAGCAGCGAATCGGAGTGGCCGTGATAGCAACCTTCGAACTTGACGATCTTCTGCCGGCCGGTGAAGCCGCGCGCAAGGCGGATCGCGCTCATTGTGGCTTCGGTGCCTGAACTGCACATGCGCACGAGTTCGATCGACGGCACCAGCTCGATGATCTTGCGCGCGACGACGGTCTCGATTTCCGTGGGCGCGCCGAACGAAAGTCCATTGACTGCCGTTTCCTGCACGGCGCGGATCACGTCGGGGTGTGCGTGGCCGAGGATCATCGGACCCCATGAGCCGACGTAGTCGATGAACTCGCGGCCATCGGCCGACCAGACCCGCGAGCCCTTGGCCCGCGCGAAGAAGATGGGTTCGCCGCCGACGCCGCGGAAGGCTCGCACCGGCGAATTCACGCCGCCGGGAATGTACTTGCAGGCTTCTTGGAACAGACTCACGTCGATGGACTCCCGCAGTTTTGATGGCCGTCCCCTGCCAGGGCGGGGCGGCGAGTGCGTCGTATCTTAGCAGCGCGCTCGCGCCGCTCCGCTGTGGGCCTTAGACTGCTGCGGAAGTCACGGACACGACGGCCGCGCGGATGCGCCGCCGCGCGCTCCGCCAGGGAGATTCGTCTGACTGAACCCGCGTGGCATTGGTACCTGCTGGTCGCCCTCGGCAGCGGCCTGGGCGGCGCGAGCCGGCTCTTCGTCTCGACGCTCGTGGGCCGCATGGCGGGGTACACGTTTCCCTGGGGCACGCTCGTCGTGAACGTGCTGGGCTGCCTGGCCGTGGGCGCGCTCGGCGCACTGTTCGCGCCGTCGAATCCGCTGCATGACCGCCAGGAGCTGCGTGTCCTGCTGATCATCGGCATGCTCGGTGGCTTCACGACGTTCTCCGCGTTCTCGCTCGAGACGCTGCAGCTGGTCGAACGCGGTTCCGTTGGCGCGGCCGCCGCTTACGCCGTGGCATCGCTGGTGTTGTGCCTGCTCGCGGCGGCGTTGTCGTATGCGCTCGTGACGTCGCTGCTGCGCTGAAGTCGGAGGCGACGGGCGGTCTTGGTCTCCGGACACGTTCCGGAAACCGTGCGCGGCATGGACGCCGCGCCCGGAGCCCCCATGGACGGGTTTACGGCGTTTTCCGGGACGTGTCCGGAGACCGGGGCCGAGCGTCGCTATCGACGTAGCCCTCCAGCCACACGACCTCGGACGCGATCGAGCCGTCCGCGAACAGGTCGATCACGCGATATCCCGGCGGCCGGTCGTCCACTGCGAAATCGTTGCGCGGTTTGAATTGCATGCACGTCGCCGGCGTGCACATGAACCGCACGTCGCCCGTCCGGTACAGGTCGAGCGCCTGGTGCGCATGACCCCAGCACACGCCGCGGACCCGCGGATGTCGTGCCACGGTGGCGGAGAGTTCGGGACCGTCGAGCAGCCCAAGTTCATCGAGCGACGGCGAATCCATCGGCACCGGTGGGTGATGCAGTACCACCAGCGCATGCGGCGCCGTTGACTCGGCCAGGGCGCGCTCGGCGGACTGCAGTTGCGCGGATCCCAGTTGTCCCTCGCCATCGGCCGATTCGGCGAACCACGACTCCAGCAGCAAGACCTGCCAGCCGTTGCGCGTGATCCATTGCCCACCGACCTGGAACGGGACATGGCCCAGTTGTCGTCGCATTTCGCCGGGATCGTCGTGATTGCCAGGAATCGCCAGGATCGGCACGCCCAGCCCGCCGAACAGCAGATCGACCGTGCCGTAGGCCGCGGGCTCGTCGTGGACGATGTCGCCCGTCAGCAGCACGGCGTCTACAGGAAAGAAATGACGCTGCGCGTGCGCGAGACAGGCCTGCAGCCGCGGCAGCGTGCGTGCTCCCCGCAGTGATGCGCCGGGGTCCTGCATCAGGTGCGTATCCGTGAGCTGGACCAGGCGGACGCTGCCCATGCCCTGGGGCGGGTTGTGCGGTAGCGCGGTCGTGGGAATCGTCGTCTTCGGCATAGAGGACAGGCATCATCGCAAAATCTGTCCCTGATCAGGAGGCCCCATGTCGAACCGTTCGATCGTGCTCACGGATTCGCTCTACGAATACATGAACGACGTCTCACTGCGCGAGCCGCCGCTCCTGCTCGCCCTGCGCGAGGAGACGGCGGAGCTGACGCAGCGGTCCATGCAGATTTCCGCGGAGCAGGGTCAGTTCATGGCGCTGCTCGTGCGCCTGATCGGCGCCCGGCGCTGTCTCGAGGTCGGGGTGTTTACCGGATATTCGTCACTCGCGACGGCGCTGGCCTTGCCTGACGAAGGACGCGTCATTGCGTGCGACGTGAGCGAGGAGTGGACTGCAATCGCGCGTCGCTACTGGCAGCGAGCAGGCGTCGATCACAAGATCGATCTGCGACTGGCGCCGGCGACCGAGACGCTCGATGCGCTGGTCGCAGAGGGACAGGGCGGGACTTTCGACTTCGCCTTCATCGACGCCGACAAGACCAACTACCTGGCGTACTACGAGCGAACCCTTGCGCTGCTGCGGACGGGTGGGCTGGTGCTGATCGACAACACGTTGTGGAGCGGGCGCGTCGCCGATCCGGAAGTCGCGGATGCCGACACCGTAGCGCTCCGGCATTTCAACGAAGTCCTGCACCGGGACGAGCGCGTCGACCTTTCGCTGCTGCCGCTGGGCGATGGGCTGACGTTGGCACGGAAAAGGGGCTAGGGGTTAGTC
>JBAVIQ010000020.1:0-1544 GCA_049687035.1 Steroidobacteraceae bacterium | reverse complement strand
GGGTGTGCTCGATCTGCACGCTGCCACGGAGGCGGACGACGTCTTCGGCGGTATAGGTGCGGCGAATGCCGGCCCAACGCGGATCTTTCGCCCAGGAATCTCTCAGTTGTTGAGCGGGATTCGTCATGTCGTCGTCCTCTGGTGGTATTCATTGCGGGCAGGCACACCGGATCCCGGAATCGTGCTGCACCGCACAATGAAGAATAGTCGCGCGGTTCGGTCCGGGCAAGCGTGAAATGCCCGCATCCGGGACAATCGAGCCCATGCAGCTCGTTCTGTTCAACAAGCCTTTTCAGGTGCTGCCGCAGTTCACCTCGCCGGACGGCCGCCGCTGCCTCGCCGACTTCCTGTCGCTGCCGGGCCTGTACCCCGCCGGGCGGCTCGATTACGACAGTGAGGGCTTGATGTTATTGACAGATTTCGGTCCCTGGCAGGCTCGCATCACCCAGCCTGGCTCGCCGTTCGTGAAACGTTACCGGGTGCAGGTCGAGGGCGAACCCACGGGCGAAGCACTCGAACCGTTGCGGCGGGGTCTCGTGCTCAACGGCGGCCCGACCCGACCCGCCCCTGCCCGCGTGATCCCGGAGCCCGCAGGGCTCTGGCCGCGCGACCCGCCGATCCGCACCCGCAAGGCGATTCCCACCGCCTGGATCGAGCTCGAGTTGAGCGAGGGCCGCAACCGGCAGGTCCGACGGATGACGGCCGCGATCGGCTTGCCGACGCTGCGGCTCATTCGCTGGGCGGTGGGACCCTGGACCGTCGAAGGGCTGGCGCCGGGTCAGTGGCGCGAGGTGCCGCGCACCGAGGCCGAGGCCGTGCTGGCAGCCGGGCGGCGTGAACTGCCGCAGGTCAGGCCGAACGGGCCACGGTCGCGATCCGCATCGCGAGTTCGAGGGCCTGTTCGTAGTTGAGCCGCGGGTCGACCTGCGAGCGGTAGTCCTTGGCGAGATCGGCATCGGCCAGGCCACGGGCGCCACCGGTGCATTCAGTGACGTCCTCGCCCGTGAGTTCGAAGTGCACGCCACCGAGGTAGCTGCCCATCGCGCGGTGCACCTTGAACGCGGCCTCGAGCTCCGCCAGGATGTTCTCGAAGCAGCGCGTCTTCACGCCCGCTGCCGTCGACTCGGTGTTGCCGTGCATCGGGTCGCACACCCATAGCACCGGCACACCCGTGGCGCGCACGGATTCGATCAGTCCGGGCAGTTTCGCCTCGACGTTCTTCGCGCCCATGCGATGGATCAGCACCAGTCGTCCCGCTTCCTTGTCGGGATTGAGCGTGTGGCAAAGGCCCTGCACCCACGCTGCATCCATCGACGGTCCGACCTTCACGCCGATCGGGTTGGAGATGCCGCGGCAGTATTCGACATGGGCGCCGCCGAGATCGGCCGTGCGCATGCCGATCCACGGCAGGTGCGTCGACAGGTTGTACCAGCGCTCGCTGCGCGGAATGAAGCGCGTCTGCGCCTGCTCGTACAGAAGGTGCAGCGCTTCGTGGCTCGCATAGAACGGGGCCCGACTCGCCTCGTGCACGCGGCTGCCGCTGA
>JBAVIQ010000019.1:0-8099 GCA_049687035.1 Steroidobacteraceae bacterium | reverse complement strand
GGCATGTCCTGGCGCGCGCGTGTCTGCCTTTCCAAGCGCGACAGGACATGCCGGATCGAAAGCCTGGCATACCGCGCCTGGGTCGACCTCTCCCGCCGCAGCGGCAGAAGGGAAGCCTCAATCCCCGGCGATGGTCATCTCTTCGATGAGAATCGAACCGGTGCGGATGCCGCCGCGCACGTCGATGTCGGACCCGACGTCGACGATCTTCGTGAACACGTCCTTGAGATTCCCGGCGATCGTCACTTCGTGCACCGGGTACTGGATGCGGCCGTTCTCCACCCAGAAACCACCCGCGCCGCGCGAATAATCGCCCGTCACGCCGTTCACCCCCTGCCCCATCAGTTCCGTGACGTACAGGCCGCGATCCATCAGCTGCAGCATCTGGTCGAAATCACGTCCGCGACCGTGCACGAGCAGGTTGTGCGTGCCGCCCGCATTGCCGGTCGTGCGCAGCCCAAGCTTGCGCGCCGAGTACGTGCTCAGCACGTAACCCAGCAACATGCCGGCCTCCACGAGTTCGCGATCGCGCGTCGCGACACCTTCGTGATCGAACGGCGCGCTGGCCAGCGCCTTCAACAGATGCGGCCGCTCCGAGAGCGCGAACCAGTCGGGAAACACGCGCTGGCCGGCGGCTTCGAGCAGGAACGATGCGCGGCGGTACTGACTGCCGCCACGGATTGCGCCAATGAAGTGCCCGATGAGCCCGCGCGCGACGTCCGGTGAATACAACACCGGCGCCTTCATGGTCGCCAGCTTGCGCGCACCGAGCCGGCCGATCGTGCGCTCACCTGCGCGGCGGCCGACGCTTTCCGCCGATTCCAGCTCGCGCCAGTCGCGCAGCGTGCTGTACCAGTAGTCACGCTCCATCTGCTCGCCTTCGGTGCCGAGCACCGAGCAGCTGATGCTGTGCACTGTGCCGGGATACGCCGCGAGAAAGCCGAGCGTGTTGCCGTACGCTCGCAGGCCGCGATGCGTGCTGACCGCAGCGCCTTCGGAATTGGTAATACGCCTGGTGTCGACCGCCATCGCGGCGGCTTCGCACGCGATCGCCATGTCGCATGCGCGCTCCGGCGATATCTCCCACGGGTGCGAGAGATCGAGCCCGGGCACGTCCCGCGCGAGGTCTTCCGGATCGGGCAGGCCCGCGCACGGATCCTCGGCCGTGTATTTCGCGATCGTGCAGGCCTTGGCCACGGTCTCGCGCAGCGCGGCCGCACCAAGGTCCCCCGTGCTGGCGCTGCCCTTGCGGGTGCCGAAATACACAGTGACGCCCATGCCGCGGTCACGCTGGTACTCGATCGTCTCGACTTCACCGAGGCGGGCACTGACGCTCAGGCCAACATCCATGCTGATGGCCGCTTCGGCCTGGCTCGCCCCCAGGGTGCGGGCCTCGGCCAGCGCGAGTTCGACGAGCGCGAGCAGGTCGGCGCCGTCGGCGGTCAGCATCGGGGAATGGTCCTTGGGGGCGACAGTCGTGCTCATCGTGCGGCAGCGTCCGTGATCGGGGCCTGTTGGCAAGCCTGCGATTCTAGCAGCGGTCCGGGCCTGCGCCCTGCGTGCTAGCATTCAGAAAAGGGCGGATTCATGGCGCGCAAGCAGGCATTTCCAGGCAGATACGACGGCCAGCAGGACGACGAGGCCGGTGACGAAGGCCTAGACGAGGGTCCGAGCAAGAGCGAGCTCAAGCGGCAGGATCAGGAGCTGCGCGCAATCGGCGTCGAACTGGTCGAGTTGCCGCTGACCGAGCTCGAGGCCATGAACCTGCCCGAAAGCCTCTACGACGCCGTCATGGCTTGCCGCAGGATCACGGCCCACGGCGCCCGTCTCCGGCAGGAGATGTTCATTGCCAAGGTCATGCGTGGCGTGGACGTTGAACCAATCCGTGCCACCCTCGAACGACGCAGCGAAATCGACCGCCAGCGGGTCCGCCGCGAGCACGTGCTCGAAACATGGCGCGAGCGCCTGATCGCTGACGAACCCGCCGCCTGGACCGAGCTTGCCGCCCAGATCGACCCCACGGGCCTGCAGCAGATACGTTCACTGGCCCGGCAGGCACGGGCCGAGCAGGCCAATGCCCGTCCGCCCGCCGCCGCACGGCAATTGTTCCGCCGCCTGCGGGATGCGTTCGAAAAGCCTGCGATTTAGCGTTTTTCGCGGCCGTCTGTACAATGTCCCGGTGAAACCGCGCGTTGGCATCATCATGGGGTCCACCTCCGACTGGGACACCCTGAAATACGCCGCCGAGATGCTCGAGCGTCTTGGCGTCCCGCATGAGGTGCGCGTCGTCTCCGCGCACCGCACGCCCGATCTCCTCTTCGACTACGCCTCCACTGCGCGCGAACGTGGCCTCAAGGTCATCATCGCGGGCGCCGGCGGCGCTGCGCACCTGCCGGGCATGTGCGCTGCCAAGACCTCGCTGCCCGTGCTCGGCGTGCCGGTTCAGTCCAAGACGCTGAACGGGCTCGACTCGCTGCTCTCGATCGTGCAGATGCCCGCTGGCGTTCCGGTCGCCACGCTCGCAATCGGCGTGGCCGGCGCGACCAATGCCGCGATCCTTGCCGCATCGATCCTTGCCAACGAGGACGAGCAGGTTCGCGTGGCCGTCGATGCTTTCCGCGCGGCGCAAACCGACAAGGTCCTCGCCCAGCCCGACCCCCGCAACCCGACGATCGCAACGTGAAGATCGGCATCATCGGTGCGGGCCAGCTCGGACGCATGCTGGCCCTTGCGGGCTATCCGCTGGCGCAGCAGTTCCGCTTTCTCGACACCAGCGCGGATTCGCCCGGCGGCCAGGTCGCGCCGATCATCACCGGTGCGTTCGACGATCCCCACAGCCTCGAGCGGCTGGCGGCCAGCGTCGACCTGGTCACCTACGAATTCGAGAACGTTCCAGTAGCAGCGCTGCAGCAGGTGGCGGCAACGCATCCCGTGTGGCCGCCCGTCGAGGCACTGCGCGTTTCGCAGGATCGCCTGCTCGAGAAGCAGTTGTTCACGCAGCTGAAGATTCCGACACCGCCCTTCCGCGCCGTGGACTCGCTCGGAGAACTGCGCGCTGCGGTCAAGGAACTTGGCCTGCCCTGCGTGCTCAAGACACGCCGGCTCGGCTACGACGGCAAGGGCCAGCGCTACCTGCGCAAACCCGCCGAGCTCGAGCCCGCCTGGAATGCAATCGGCAACGTGCCGCTGATCCTCGAAGGCTTCGTGGATTTCGAGCGCGAAGTGTCGATTGTCGGCGCGCGCAGCACGGAGGGCGAAGTGCGCGCGTACCCGATCGTCGCCAATACGCACAAGGACGGCATCCTGCGCGTGACGCTGGCGCCGCACCGTCACCCCGTCCTGCAGAAGGCGGCGGAGATCTACCTCAAGCGCGTGCTGCGGCACTTCGAGTACGCCGGCGTGCTGACGATCGAGTTCTTCGTCCGCAAGGGCAAGCTGGTCGCCAACGAGATGGCGCCGCGCGTGCACAACTCCGGGCACTGGACCATCGAGGGCGCGGTCACGTCGCAGTTCGAGAACCACCTGCGCGCGATTCTCGGGCTGCCGCTCGGTGATACGAGCCCGGCGGGCCATTGCGCCATGATCAATTTCATCGGTACGCTGCCCGAGCGTGACGCCATCCTGGCCCTGCCCGGAGTGCACTGGCACGACTACGGTAAGGAACCGCGTCCGGGCCGCAAGCTCGGCCACTGCACGGTCGTGGCGGCCAGCGCGGTCGAGCGCGACCGGCTGGTGCGCAAGGTCCTGCGGCAGCTGCCGCCACGCTGAAGGAAGGCTTGCCGGTCCCGCTGCAATGGGTGGCTGGGGTAATGTGACGGATCGCGCAGTTTGAGCCCCGGTTAGCTCCCGTATACTGGATGGAGGGGAATCGAGCACACGATGTACCTGGAACATTTCAAGCTCAAGGAACTGCCGTTCCGGCTCAGCCCGGACCCGGCGTTCCTCTTTCTGAGCCAGATTCACTCCCGCGCCAAGGCGTACATGGAGTCGACGATCTGGTTCACGGACGGCTTTGTCGTGATCACGGGCGAGATCGGCTCGGGCAAGACCACGCTGATCGAGTCGTTCCTCAAGGATATCGACCAGGACGTCGTCGTCGCGCAGATCAACCAGACGCAGATTTCGCCGATCGAATTCCTGCAGGGTCTGCTCGCGCAATTCGGCTACAGCCCGTTCCGCATGCGCAAGGCGGAACTCCTCGACACGCTCAACCATTTCCTGATCGAGCAGCACGCGAACGGCCGCAAGGTGCTGCTGATCATCGACGAAGCGCAGAACCTCAGCAACAAGGTGCTGGAGGAAGTGCGCATGCTCTCCGGCGTCGAAACGACCAAGGAAAAGGTGCTGCGCATCATCCTCGCGGGCCAGCCCGAGCTGCATGCAAAGCTCGATTCGGACGAGCTCGTCCAGTTGCGCCAACGCGTGCGACTGCGCTTCCACCTGACCGCGCTGACCGAATCGGAGATGGGCGCCTATATCCTTCATCGCCTCACTGTTGCTGGCGCCGGGGACCGCGAGATCTTCGAGCCGGACACGTTCCCCCTGATCTTCCGCTACACGGGCGGTATCCCCCGCCTCACCAACACGCTTTGCGACACCTGCCTGCTCTCTGCCTTTGGCAGCAACGTGGAAAAGGTCGACGTCCAGATCGTGCGACAGGTGCTCGGTGAACTGCAGTGGCAGGAATACGCCGCAAGCACGCACACCGACCTGCCGGCGACGCGCATCGAGGATACCTCGCCGCAAGCGTGCCCACCGGTGGGACGCGTGGTGCTCTCCAAGAGGGGCGTCATGCTCGATCACGCGCTGCTCGTGCCTGGCCGCTTCATTGTCGGCCGCACCACCGACAACGACATGCAGATCGACAGCAAGTTCGTGAGCCGCCACCACATGCAGCTCGTCACAACCGCCGACAACTGCTACGTGGAAGACCTGAACAGCACGAACGGCGTCTTCCTGAACGGCAAACGCGTGCGCCGGCACAAGCTGCAGCCGGGCGACGTGATCAAGCTCGGGATGCACGAAGTCACTTATTCGCCAGTGGAACTGCCGGTCGAACCAAGCGACGAAGCCCGGGCGACGCGGACGACGGTACTGCACGATTCCGATCTGGATTCCGATCTGGATTCCGATGACGAGGAGTCGGAGACCGACGACGAAGAGCAGGACGAATCGTCCTATTCGTCGACTGCGCGCGGGTCGTAACCCGACTGCGTGGCGCGGTAATCGCGCCGCTTCATCCAGAGCAACACCCCCACGGTGACCAGCGCGCCACCTGCGATGAACAGCAGGCTGTGAGGCGAACGCTTGACCCACCACGCCACCGCGAAGCACCCGAGTCCGGCGCCGGCCGCCGCGTAAGGCAGGGCTTCGTAGACCGGGCGCGGCAGCCACATGGCGGGATCAGCCCGTGCCGCCGACCGTGAGCGCGTCCACGCGCAGGGTGGGCTGGCCAACGCCCACCGGAACTTCCTGCCCTTCCTTGCCGCAGGTGCCGACGCCGTCGTCGAGCTTGAGGTCATTGCCGATCATCGAGACGCGGGTCATGACTTCGGGGCCGTTGCCGATCAGCGTGGCGCCCTTTACCGGACGCGTGATCTTGCCGTTCTCGATCAGGTAGGCCTCGCTTGCCGAGAACACGAACTTGCCGGACGTGATGTCGACCTGGCCGCCGCCGAAATTGCGGCAGTAGAGGCCCTTGTCGACCGAGGCGATGATCTCTTCGGGCGCATGCTGGCCGGGCAGCATGTAGGTGTTGGTCATGCGCGGCATGGTGAGCGCGGCAAAGCTCTCGCGACGGCCGTTGCCCGTCGGCTTCACGCCCATGAGGCGCGCGTTGAGCTTGTCCTGCAGGTAGCCGCGGAGGCAGCCGTCTTCGATCAGCGTGGTGCACTGCGTGGGCGTGCCTTCGTCGTCGACGTTGAGCGAGCCGCGGCGTGCCGCGAGTGTGCCGTCGTCGACGATCGTGACGCCTTTGGCGGCGACCTGCTGCCCGACGCGCCCGCTGAACGCGGACGTACCCTTGCGGTTGAAGTCGCCTTCGAGACCGTGCCCCACGGCTTCGTGCAGCAGCACGCCGGGCCAGCCTGCGCCGAGCACGACGGTCATGGTTCCCGCTGGCGCCGGCACCGCTTCGAGATTGACCTGTGCCGTGCGCACGGCTTCCTTCACAAGCGCCCGCCACCGCTCGGACGCGAGGAACTCCGTATAGGCGAAACGACCGCCACCGCCGGCGTAGCCCTGCTCGCGCCGACCGTCCTGTTCGATGATGACGCTGACGTTGAGCCGCACCAGCGGCCGCACGTCGCCAGCGAGCGTACCGTCGCTCGCCATGACGAGCACGATGTCGTGCGACGCCGAGAGGCTGGCCATCACCTGCGTGATGCGCGAATCGAGCGAGCGCGCCTCACGATCGATCTGCTCGAGCAGCTTGACCTTGTCGTCATCGGCCATCGTCTCGACCGGATCGATTGGCAGGTAGAGGCCGCGGCCGCCCGTGGCATGCCAGGCCTGTACGCTGCCGCCCGAGCCGGAGCGCGAGATGGCGCGAGCGGCGTGTGCAGCTTCGAGCAGCGCGGGCAGCATCACTTCGTCGGAATAGGCAAATCCGGTCTTCTCACCGGCCAGTGCGCGCACACCCACGCCCTGCTCGATGCTGTGGGCGCCATCCTTCACGATGCCGTCCTCAAGCGCCCAGGACTCCTCACGCGTGAGCTGGAAATAGATATCGGTGTAATCGACGGCGTGGCCCATCACGTCGCCGAGCACACCCGCGACACGGTTCTCGTCGAGTCCGGCCGGGCCGAGCAGCGCCGCACGGGCGACATCGAGCGGATCGCGTGCGGCGACGCCCACCGCGAGCGCGGTTGGCTGGGGAGCGAAAAGCGGCGGCGGAATGTGCGGTTTCATGATTCCTGTCGGGGCGCGGTAACGGCGAGCCGGCGGTGCTGGACGGAAGGGAAATCCTGCCGCAGCCGGCGCTGCCGCGCGAGGTCCAATTCTGCCGTGATCACGCCGGTTCCGCGCGGCAATCGCGCCAGGACCCGACCCCACGGTTCGACGATCATCGAGTCGCCGTGGGTTTCGCGCCCGTTCTCGTGGAATCCGCACTGCGCCGGTGCCACCAGGTAACAGAGGTTCTCGACCGCGCGGGTGCGCAGCAGCAGTTCCCAGTGGGCCCGCCCGGTGGGCACCGTGAAAGCGGACGGCAAAGTGAACCATTCGGCACCCTGCTGGAGCAGTTCGCGGAAGAGTTCGGGAAAACGGACGTCGTAGCAGATGGCGAGACCGAGCCGGCCTGCCGGGGTGTCGACCGTGACGACCTGCGTGCCGGGTCGCACCGCCTTCGATTCACGGTGACTCTCGAGCTTGCCCGGTACGTCCACGTCAAACAGGTGGATCTTGTCGTAGCGCGCAACCTCGCGACCAGCCTCGTCGAAGACGAGGCATGCCGCCGCAACGCGCGGCTCGTCGGGCAACTTGAGCGGGAGCGTGCCGCCGACGATCCAGAGGCCGTGCATGCGCGCCTGCTCGGCCAGGAACGCCTGGATCGGACCGGACCCGTGAGTTTCGGCGACCGCGAGCTTGTCGGCTTCGCCGCGTCCCATGAACGCGAAATTCTCCGGCAGCACGGCGACCACCGCGCCCTGCGCCCTGGCCTGCCGGAGCAGTTCGCCGGCGACGGCGAGATTGCGCGCCACGTTGGCGCAAGAGGTCATCTGGATGGCGGCAACACGGGTCACGGTAAATCTTCCTTTTGCTCTTGTACCGTCCCGGCCGCCGCTTCGTCACCGGCAGGCGCGGCGATTCGCTGCACGTCCGGAGCGGCCCAGGGACCCGTCACATGGTAATAGGCTCGCGTGAGTCCTTGCAGCTGGTCCTTGAAAAGCTGTGACAGCACCAGCACGCCGGCGCCGATCACCGGCCCCGCCGCGAGCGCGCCGGCCACGGCCAGGGGTCCGCTGGGGTTGCCGCTCACGACGATCGTCTGGTCGTAGTCCTCGGTCGCGAGGCCGGTGCGTCCCACGATTCCCATGTCGACCGCTGCGCCCTTGAGCAGCAGGTTCTGCGTGAACGCATTGCCCGCGCGCACCTCGAAA
>JBAVIQ010000018.1:0-1776 GCA_049687035.1 Steroidobacteraceae bacterium | reverse complement strand
TACACGGCGTCGGGCCGCTGCCTGCTCTTCGTCGAGCGCTACCTGCAGCACCTGCAGCGCATCTACGCCAACACGCACACGGAAGACGACCTGACGGGCCGCAGCATGAGCCGCCTGCTGCATGAAGCGGAGCGCACGATCAAGCGCGCCGTCAATGCTGGGCCGCATGGGCGCATCGTGGCCTGCGGCACGGGTGCGACCGGCGCGATCGACAAGCTGCAGCAGATCCTCGGCGTCGCGTTGCCTCCTGCCACGCGCAAGGTGGTCGGTGACCAGTTGCGCGCCTTCATGGGCGACGCAAAGTTCGAAGAGTTCCGTCGTTTCCAGCAGTCGCGGCAGCCGGTCGTGTTCGTCGGACCCTACGAGCATCACAGCAACGAGGTGACCTGGCGCCAGGGCCTCGCCACGGTCGTCGAGGTGAACCTCGCCGCCGATGGCAGCGTGGACGTCGAACACTTGCGGCACCTGTTGCAGCTGCCTGAGTACCAGGGCCGCCTGCGCATTGGCTCGTTCTCTGCGGCGTCGAACGTGACCGGCATGCGTTCGCCCACGCGGGCGATCGCGAAACTGCTGCACGCCCACGATGCGTACGCGTGTTTCGACTATGCCGCGAGTGCGCCCTACGTCGAGATCGACATGAATCCCGCGCCTGACGCACAAGGCGGCGACGCCTCGTACGAGGCGATCTTCCTGTCGCCGCACAAGTTCCTCGGCGGACCGGGTTCGAGCGGCGTGCTCGTCTTCAATGAACGGCTGTACTCACGCGACCTGCCGCCGAGCGTCGCAGGCGGCGGCACCGTCGATTACGTCAGTCCGCACGACCAGGACTTCATTGCGGACATCGAGGAACGCGAGAAAGCCGGCACCCCCGGCGTGCTGCAGACGATGAAGGCCGCGCTCGCGATGGACCTCAAGCAGAAGGTCGGTGTCGAGCGCATCGAGGCGCGCGAGCACGAACTGCTGAGTCGCGCGATGCAGCAGTGGTCAGCCAACGAACGCATCGAAATCCTCGGCAATCCCGATCCGCAGCGACGCATCGGCATCGTGTCGTTCAACCTGCGCGACGCGCGCGGGCGCTACCTGCACCCGAAGTTCGTGACGGTGCTGCTCAACGACCTGTTCGGCATCCAGTCACGCGCGGGTTGTTCGTGCGCCGGTCCGTACGGCCATCGCCTGCTGGGCATCGACGAGACGACGTCGGAGCAGTACCGGGACTGGGTGCGCAAGGGGTTCCAGGGCATCAAGCCCGGCTGGTGCCGCGTCGGGTTCCATTACGCGATGGACGATGCCGACGCCCGATTCATCACGGACGCCGTCGATTTCGTCGCGCAGCAGGGGCACTGCTTCCTGCCGCTGTACGAGTTCGATCCGGCGACGGGCATGTGGACGCACCGCGAGTTCCAGGAACGGCACGAGCGCTTCTCGATCGAAGCCGCGCTGGAGTCCAAAGGCTGCGAGCAGACTGCGCTGCCCACGGCGGAGCGCGTGCGTCTCTACGCGGAATGCCTGCAGCAGGCCATGGAAATGGCAGATCGAATGGGTGAGCCCGGAGCCGGTTCCTGCAGCAAGGCCTTCGAATTCGGCGAGCTGCAGTTCTTCAATCTGTAGGAACTCGCCACAAAGAGGCCTCGACGGGCGGAGTACAGATTTCTGTATAATCGCGCCCATGAAGACGACGCTGGACCTCGATGACGAGTTGCTGGTGCGCGCCAAGGCGCTCGCGGCTCGTGAAGGCCGCAGCCTCACCGGGCTCATCGAAGACGGACTGCGCCTGCG
>JBAVIQ010000017.1:0-2206 GCA_049687035.1 Steroidobacteraceae bacterium | reverse complement strand
AACCAGCAGTGCGCCGAGCAGGCCGATCGCGACGCCACCGAGGATGAAGCGGCCGCGGCGTGGCACGCCTAGCGTTGCCGCGAGCACGATGCCGATGATCAGTGCCGCTTCGACGACCTCGCGCAGGACGATGATTGCCGCGCCGATCACGGTTGCACCACGAGCCAACCGCGTGCGGTACTGGCGTTGAACTCGCCAAAGAACTCGTATCGGCCGGGTCGCAACGGGCCAACGTAGACGACGATCCTGCCGCCGGCCGGCACGATCTTTTCGCGGTTGAGTGCGTAGCTTTCGAATTCCTCGGGGGTCGCGTCGTGGTTCTCGATCACCAACCGGATCTTCTGGCCGGCGGGCGCCGTGACCTCGGATGGATCGAACCGATGGCCTTTCAGGACGAGTCGGATTTCCGGTTCGGCGGCCGAGGCCCCTGAACACAGCGCGAGCAGTATGCCTAAACCAATGATTCTTCTGCGAAAAGCCATGACTCGAGCAACTCCAGAGTGAACCGAAAAGGCAATATAGTATTGAGAATCATTCGCGTCTAGTCGGAAAGTACTCACATTGGGACGGAGTCACGTTTGTGCGAGTGACGAGGGGCCAGTCGGGACGGTGCTTGGGAACCAGCCAGGCGAGCAGGGACAGCGATGTCATGACCGCGACCATCTGCAGCTCAAGGAAGTCCTGGCGCGAGCAGCGGCGGACCGCGTCGATGATCGCGATCTGTCCGCGCTCGTTGCAGCGGTGCTCATGACGACGAAGGAGTTTGGGGAAGTCGCCCCGCCGCGCTGGTGGACTGAACCCGCAAGATGTGACTTGGTGGTAACAGCGCGGCGGAGCTAACGCGCAGAGTCAAACCCGCGCGCGCGCGCATTCTGCGTGCTGCAGCGTCGCGAGTCCAGTGGTGCGTCCGATATGAACGCGAACGTGCTTCAGGCGAGCATGAGTTTCTCGATGTGCGCAGCCGCGCTCGCCGCGAGTGAGCGCAGGTCGTAACCACCTTCGAGCGTCGAAACGATTCGTCCCTGCGCGTGTCGATCGGCGATGCCGCAGGCAACTTCCGTCACCCACGCGTAGTCGGCCGTCGTGAACCGCAGGTGCGACATGTCGTCGGCGACGTGGGCATCGAAGCCCGCGGAAATCAACAACAACTGCGGTGCAAACGCATCGAGCGCAGGCAACCAGTGCTGCTGCACGACCGCGCGGAACGCTTCGCTGCCGCTGCCGGGTGGCAACGGACAGTTGATGACGCGACCCGGCCGCGTCGGCGGATTCCTGTCGGGCCACAGCGGGTACTGGTACGAGGAACAGAGCAGGACCCGCGCGTCGTCCTTGAAAATCTCCTCGGTGCCGTTGCCCAGATGCACGTCGAAATCGAGGATCGCCACACGTTCGAGGCCGTGGTGTTCGAGCGCGTGGCGCGCCGCGACCGCCACGTTGTTGAAAAAGCAGAATCCCATCGCCGTCGCCCGCTCGGCGTGGTGACCGGGCGGGCGCACGTTGCAGAAGGCGCGCAGTGCCGCGCCCGTCAGCACCAGGTCCGTCGCCAGTACGTTGGCGCCCGCGGCACGCAACGCGGCCTCGAACGTATCCGGGCACATCCAGGTGTCCGGGTCGATGTGCGCGAGGCCCTCGGCGGGCGAGCGGTTGGACAAGACCTCGATGTAGGCCAGCGGATGCACGCGGACCAGTTCCTCGATGCTGACTCGCGGCGCCTCACGGTGCAGCAGCAGGTCGTACAGGCCACGGGTGTGGAGTTCGTCTTCGATCGCGTCGAGCCGCGCCGGTCGTTCCGGATGATCGTCACCCATGCTATGCAGGCGACAATGGGGATGAGTAACGAAGGCGACGGCCATGGGAGGCTCCGGTTGCGGTGACCCGCAATGATCCAGCAAAGGCTGGAGGCTAGCATTTGCGAGTTCTGTTTACCCCCGAGAGTACACTCAAACCATGACTGCGAAACGCATCGAGGCCGTGCTGCGCCCCGCGTCTGTCGCCGTAGTCGGCGCGAGCGATACGCCCGGTTCGATCGGGGAAGTCCTGTGCCGGAACCTGCGCGAAGGCGGCTTTCGCGGCCCCGTTTTTTACGTCAACCCGCGGCACGCGACCATCGGCGATGCGCCGTCCTATCCTGACGTGCGTTCACTGCCGCAGACGGTGGACGTCGCAATCATCGCCACCCCGCCGCATACGCTGCCCACAGTGCTTG
>JBAVIQ010000016.1:0-8141 GCA_049687035.1 Steroidobacteraceae bacterium | reverse complement strand
CTTCCTCGTCACGGTACGCGAAATCCAGCTGGCGGCGGGGGCGGGGTTCGTCATCCCGATCACGGGCGAGATTCTGCGCATGCCCGGATTGCCCAAGGTACCGATGTCGAGCCGCTTCGACTTGTCGGACGACGGCGAGGTGCTGTTCTCGAAGCCCTGAGTGGCGTCCGGTGACCGGCCGCAGGCCGGCGTTCGTTACCGCCGCTCGATACGCGCGCCGTCGCTGACACGATCGCTCGGGTGAACGACGACCACGTCGCCCGGTGCCACTCCCTTGAGCACTTCCGCATCGATCCCGTTCATGTGGCCGATCGCGACGGTCTGCAGTCGAGCCCGTCCGTCACGATTCACGAACACGGCCCATTCCTTGCCGTTGCGGAAAAGCGCTGACAGCGGCAGCTTCAGTACGTCTTGCGACTCCCACAGCACGATCCGCGGCTCGACACGGTAGCCGTGACCGAGCGCGCGCCAGTGTGCCGCAGGCTCGGTGATGTCGATGACGACCTTCACGCGCTGCTCCTCGACCCCGAGGGCCGAGATCTTCGTGAAGCCGTAAGGCTCCACCCGCCGCACGACGCCTTCGAGCGCATCTTCGCCGCCCCAACGCTCGATGCGCGCACGCTGCCCGGTCCGCACCTTCACGGCCTCCGTGGAAAGCAGGTCCGTGACGACCTCGAGCTTGCCGGGATCGCCGATCTCGAGCAGCGGCGTGCCGGACGCCACGATGCCTTCGCTCTCCGCGAGTACCTGCAGCACGTTGCCGCTGACGGGCGACCTGACGGTGACGCAGTCGCAGTCGGCGCGACGATCCGCGCTCTTGCCGGGCGCCATCAAACGGGCTTTCGCTTGTTCGAGTTCAGATTCACTCACGCGCAGTCCCGCTACGGCTTCGTCGACCGCGGCCTCGGCCGTGCGTGCGCGGCGGCGGGCCGATTCAAGGTCGTTCTGCGAAATCGTGCGGCTTGCGGCGAGGCCCTCGTAACGCTTCAGTTCCGTGATCGCGAAATCGCGTTCCGCCTGGGCACGACGCAGCTCGGCGGCCGCATGCACGCGGGCGGCTTCACTGGCACGGATGCCGGCTCGCACTTCCGCTTCGCTGCGGCGGTCGAGGAACGACGGATCCGATGGCTCGATGCGCGCGACGACGGTCTCGCCCGCGACGACGCTGTCGCCGGCTTCCAGCTCGATGCGTCGCATGTGTCCGGCCAGGGGCGCCGAGACGACGAACATGTCGCGCACGCGCGTCTCGCCGTCGTCGCTCACGCTGACCTGCAGCGGGCCGCGCGCGACCGTCGCCAGGTCCACGGCCACCGGTTGCGGGCGGAAGAGCCACGCCAGCACGCCCGCGAGTGCGATGAAGGCGGGGAGCCAGAACCAGAGCCTGCGCCAGCTAGCCTGTGTCATAACTTCATTCCCGGGTCTTGAGCACGGCGATCAGATCGAGCCGGTCGAGCCGCCGGCGGACCAGCAGCACCGAAGCGAGGGTTGCGAGGAAACCGCCGAGGACGGCCCAGCCGAACGTCGCCGGCTCGACGACGAACGGCACGCGGTAGAGCTCGGTTTCGAACGCGCGCACCAGCCAGCGCGCGAGCAACCAGCCGATGCCTGCGCCAAGCGGCAGCGCGACGAAGGTCAGCAGGCCGATTTCACCGATCAGGATGTATTCGACTTCGCGGCGCGAGAACCCGAGCACCCGCATCGTCGCCAGTTCGCGCGCGCGTTCGGCCAGCGCGATGCGGGCGGCGTTGTAGGTTACCCCGCACGCCAGAGTCGCCGAGAAGACGATGAAGAACCCGACGTAGATCAGCATGGTCTTCGCCAATGTCTCGTTGAAGGTCGTCACTGCCGCGCTCTTCAGGTTCACGGCACTCACCTGCGGCATCTGTTTCAGCTCACGATAAAGGCGGGTTGCGAACAACGGATCCACGCGCAGGTGCACCGCCGTGACGCTCGGCGGCTCGTGCATCGCGCGGTTCAGCGCGTCGATGTCGATGTAGGCAGGCCGGCCGATGTAGGTCTCGAACGTCGCGGCCACCGGAATCTCGAGTACGGGCCGTCGACCCTCGAGGACCTCGATGGTGATGGTGTCTCCCGGCCGTACCGCGAGCCGATCCGCGAGCACCGTGGAGATCACCAGGCCTTCCGGCGGCAGGTCCAGTGCCGTGCCTTGCGCGTCATACACACGATAGAGGGTCTGGTGGGCGGGAACGCCCTGCACGGCATCCCGCACCATGCGCGGACCAGAACGCAGTTTTGCAGCCACCGTGCGCATCGGCTCGACCGCGAGCACGCCCGGCATGCGCGCCAGTTCGCGCACGGCCGCGCTGGAACGCGCTTCGACCAATCCCACGGTGACGTCCTGGCCCTGCGCCTGCAGGAAGTAGACATCCACGATGCGGTGAATGGCGTCGAGCCACTGCATCGACACTATCAGGACGGCGACAGACATCGCGATCCCCAAGCTGGTGACGAGCGAGCGCAGCGGCCAGCGCGAGGTCTGGCGCAGCACGATGCGGGTGGGTTGGTCGAGCCGCTCGAAGGACCGCGGCAGGAACAGCCGGTTGCGCCGGAACAAGGGCGGGGCGGGCGGTTGCATGGCCGCGGCAGGCGACAGTGCTGCGGCTCGACGCACGGCCCCGATCGCGCCCAGCAGCGCGGCACCCACGCTGGCGCCGGCCGCCAGCAGGAACGGGCCGACGTTCGGCCGGAACAGCAGGAACGGGAACCGGTAGAAATCGGCGTACATCGTCGTGCTGTAGAGCCCGAGCCAGTAGCCGAAGAACCAGCCGAGCAGCGTGCCCACGGCGCCGATCGCAAGCACGAGCTTCACGTAGTGCCAGGCGATCGCGGTGTTGCCGTAGCCGAAAGCCTTCAGCAGCCCGATCTCCGGACGCTCGACCGCCACCAGCCGGGCGACGACCATGTTCGTCAGGAACGCCGCCACTGCCAGGAAGACGGTGGGCAGAAAGCGCGCCATCGTCTCGAGCTGGTCGATCTCGTTGGACAGGAACCAGTTCGACGCCTGGTCGGCGCGCACGTAGGCGCCGTGGCTGCCGTAGCGATCGAGCAGACGGTCCATCTCGTCGACGACCTGCTCAGGATTCGCACCGCGCAACAGGCTGGCGGAGACATCGTTGAACGCGCCGTCCAGGTCGTAAGCGGCCTGCAGCGTCGCGCGGCCCATCCACAGCACGCCGTAGCGAAGATCATCCGGCATCAGCGCGCCCGGACCCATCGTGTAGACGTACTCCGGGGACAACGCCACGCCGACCACCACGAGATTGCGCCAGCGCCCGCTCATGACCGCGCGCAGGTGATCACCGGGGCCGAGCTGGTGCGCAAGCGCAAACGGCTCAGACAGGATGACTTCGTCCGGCTTTCCCGATTGCGGGTAGCGCCCGGCGCGCAGCGCCAGCCGGTTCAGGAGCGGTTCGCCGTTCTCCGGCACGGACACCAGCTGGCCCATGACGGGTTCGTCGAACCCTCCCACGTCGAGCACCGCGCTGCGAACGACGCGGGTTTCGACGGTCTGTACGCCGTCAATCGCGGCGATCCTCGATGCGAGGCTTTCCGGTGCGCGCTTCACCTGCGCGAACACGTCGGCGAACCGGTAGCGCTCGTAATACGCGGCCGAGGTGTCGCGCAGCGCCTCGAGCGAGGTGAGCGACATCACGAGCAGTCCGACGCCCGACGCAATCACGAGCCCGATCGCCAGCACCTGGCCGCGCAGGCGCCAGAGGTCGCGCAGCAGCTTGCGATCGAGCGGATGCAGCTTCATGGCGTCACCACGCCAGCTCCCGCGCCGGGCGGCGTTGCGGGTTGCGTCGTTCCTGCTGGATGCGTCCGTCGCCGAGCACCAGCACGCGATCAGCCATGTCGGCGATGACGGCGTTGTGGGTGATCAGCACCGTGGTCGTGCCGAGCTCGCGGTGAATGCGCTCGATCGCCTCGAGCACGAGCACCCCCGTCTGGCTGTCGAGCGCGCCGGTGGGTTCGTCGCAGAGCAGGACATCGGGCTGCTTGGCGATGGCGCGTGCAATCGCAACACGCTGCTGTTCGCCGCCCGACAGCTGTGCCGGAAAGTGATGCAGTCGCTCGCCGAGGCCGACGAGCCGCAGTGCGGCCTCGGGCTCCATCGGGCGCGTGGCGATTTCGGTGACGAGGGCGACGTTCTCGAGCGCGGTCAGGCTCGAGATCAGGTTGTAGAACTGGAAGACGAAGCCGACGTGCTCGCGGCGATACCGCGTGAGGTCGCGATCGTCCTGACGGGTGAGGTCGTGGTCCTCGAACCAGGCTTCGCCGCTGCTCGCCGAGTCGAGTCCGCCCAGGATGTTGAGCAGCGTTGACTTGCCGCTGCCCGACGGTCCGAGCAGCACGACCATTTCACCGGGCCACAGTTCGAGGTCCACGCCGCGCAGCGCGTGCACTTCGACTTCACCCGTGCGGTAGACCTTGCCGAGGTCGCGCGCGCGGAGCACTGCCCGTTGCGTGCCCGGGGCCGCCATGATCGTGAGGACCTCGCCAGCGAACCGAATTCTGCAGAAAATCTTGCTCGCTGCCGTGCGGGGCGGCAATAAGAGCAGTCACTGAGGCGCAGCGATCGGGCAGCGCAAATGGCTGTTTCGTTAATGGTTCCTGTTCAGGACGTACGCTGCAGCCCCGATGACGAGCGCCACCAGCACGACGAGATCCGCGGTCACCACGCGACCGACCTGCGGGTTGTAGCCGCCGCTCGACCACGCCAGCAGCAGGAATGACAGCACGCTGACGAAGGCGGCAACGAAGGCGAGCGGCTGCAACGACGGCTTGAATGCCGCGAACACCAGGAAGGCGCCTAGCAACCCGAAGAGCACCGCCCGGTGACGCATGAGGATCGACAGGTTGGGCTCGTTGAAGTCGAGCCCATAGAGCGCTGCCAGCCGTTCCGCGCCCAGCAGCCCGGACAATGGCAGCAGGTGGATGATGCCCGCCAGGACCAGGCTCGTCGACACCAGGTATCGCATTGCGTCTCCCTTGCCCGTCGTCCGGGCCGTCAACCAATCCACTTTCGGCGCGTTGTCGCTCTTGTGAGCGACTTTGCCCGAAGGAGCGACGCCATGAAAGCCCGCCGAACGACCCGACACGCCGGATCAATCGCCGTGGGACTGCTGTGCCTGTTGCAGGCCGTCCCCGCATCGGCCGGTTCGCCGCCGCCATACCCGCCCGGCTGGAGCCGCCATTCGCACCACGCCCCGTATCACGCCCCTCTATACCACTCCGGTCCGCGCTACTACGCCGGTCCGCGCTACTACGCGGGTCCGCGCTATGTCGTGGTCGATCGCCTGCCGCGCGGCTGCCGTCACGTCGTCTATCGGGGCCAGCCGTATTACTACCACGGAGCGAACTGGTATCAGCCCTATGGCGTGCGCTTCGTCGCCGTGGCTCCGCCACTGGGCGTCGTCATCGACGGCCGCGGCGTCACGCTCGCGGCGCAGGTACCGTTGGTCCGCTGGTGAGGGGCAGCCGCTCGGGCGACTGGCGGCGTCTGCGCATTAGCGTGGAGCAGCACCCACTTTTACGTATTTTGCCGGGGACGTGACGGCGGTATTTGTGGCGTCCAACAGCCTCGATGTGCGGGGCGGCGAGGACCGACGATGACCACCAGCGCACCCCGATGGATCTACGCGTTTGCCGAAGGCGACGGCCACAACAAGATGTTGCTCGGCGGCAAGGGTGCCAACCTCTGCGAGATGACGCGGATCGGCCTGAACGTTCCGCCCGGATTCGTCATCACGACCGAAGCCTGTCTCGCGTACCTCGGCGATGCCCAGCGCAACCTGCCCACGGGACTGCTTGATGCTGCGCGCGCACACATGGCGTCGCTCGAGAGCCAGACCGGCAAGCGCTTCGGCGGCAGCGACGATCCGCTGCTGGTCTCGGTACGCTCCGGCTCCGCGATGTCCATGCCAGGCATGATGGATACGATCCTCAACCTCGGCCTCAACGAGACGACGCTGGCGGCGCTCATCCGCCACACGGGCAACGAGCGCTTCGGCTACGACGCATGGCGCCGCTTCATCCAGCTGTTCGGCAAGGTTGCGCTCAGCGTGCCGGATGCGCTGTTCGACGAGCAGTTCGAAGTGGTGAAGTCCCGCGTCGGCGTCAAGCAGGACGTGATGCTCGGCGCGGAAGAACTGCGCGAGATAGGCGAACGCTTCCTGCAGGTGGTGCAGCGCCATACCGGGCAGCCGTTCCCGTCTGATCCCTATGAACAGCTCGAGATTGCCATCAAGGCCGTCTTCAACTCGTGGATGGGCAAGCGGGCCATCGACTACCGGCGGGAATTCAAGATCACGCCGGCGATGGCGAACGGTACGGCCGTCAACGTCGTCGCCATGGTCTACGGCAACATGGGTAACGACAGCGCGACCGGCGTCGGCTTTACACGCAACCCGGCCACGGGCGAGAACCACCTGTACGGCGAATACCTGACGAATGCGCAGGGCGAGGACGTGGTGGCGGGCATCCGCACACCCAAGGCGATCGGGGATCTCGCCACGGAAATGCCGGGCCTCTACGTGCAGCTCGTGGAACTGCGCAACCGGCTCGAACGCCACTACCGCGAAGTGCAGGACTTCGAGTTCACGATCGAACGCGGCACGCTCTACTGCCTGCAGACTCGTAACGGCAAGATGAACGCGGCCGCGAGGGTCCGCACCTCGGTCGAAATGCACGAGGAAGGACTGCTGGGCCGCGAAGAAGCCATCATGCGCGTCGACCCCGCGCACCTGGAGCAGATGCTGTTCCCGCGTCTCGATCCGCAGCACAAGAGCCAGCCGCTGGCGACGGGTTTGCCCGCGTCCCCCGGCGCCGCCAGCGGTCATGCGGTATTCGACGCCGATCGCGCGGAGGTGCTCGGCAAGCAGGGCACGAAAGTCATCCTGGTGCGCGAGGAAACCAAGCCCGAGGACATCCACGGGTTCTTCGCCTCACAGGGCATCCTCACCAGCCGCGGCGGCAAGACTTCGCACGCGGCCGTCGTCGCGCGGGGCATGGGCAAGCCTTGCGTGGCCGGAGCCGAAGGCATCCACGTTGACGTGGCCATGCGCGTCGCGTTCGTCGGCGACCAGGTGATCAAGGAAGGGGACGTCGTCACCATCGACGGCAGCACAGGCCGCGTGTTCCGCGGCGAGGTCCCGACAGTCGAGGCAGACTTCTCGGCGGCGCTCGTGAAGCTGCTCGGCTGGGCCGACCAGCACGCTCGACTCGGGGTGCGCGCCAACGCGGACACGCCGCACGACGCGGCCCGTGCACTGCGCTACGGGGCGAAGGGCATCGGTCTGTGCCGCACCGAGCGCATGTTCAACGCGGCCGACCGGCTGCCCATCGTCGTGGACATGATCGTGGCCGAGACGCCCGAGGACAGGCGCGCGGCGCTCGATCGCCTGCTGCCGATCCAGCGGGCGGATTTCGTCGGCATCTTCCGCGGCATGGCGCCGCACCCGGTGACGATCCGGCTGCTCGACCCGCCGATCCACGAGTTCCTGCCGACGGAGCGACAGCTCGAGGACGACATCGCGCGCCTGCACGACCTGCGCGGCGCCGCCCGCGGCATGGAGGTGCTGACGGAAGCCGCGCGCTTTGCCCCCGATACGCAGATCCCCGCCACGCTGCGCGATTTTGGCGAGACGCGGCTGATCGACTCGATCATCGCGCGCAAGGAAGCGGTCCTGCGCAAGGCGCGAGCGCTGCGCGAGGTGAATCCCATGCTGGGCCACCGTGGCGTGCGGCTCGGCATCACTTATCCGGAGATCTATACGATGCAGATTCGCGCCGTGCTCGAGGCGGCGGCCGATTGCGTTCGCGCCGGCGTCGACGTGCAACCGGAAATCATGGTGCCGCAGGTCTGCACGGCCCAGGAGCTGAACCTCGTGCGTGACTACATGTCCGCCGTGCAGAAGCAGGTCGAGCTGACCTACGGCGTGCAGGTCCCTTGCAAGTTCGGCACCATGGTGGAAGTCGTGCGCGCATGCATGCGCGCCGAGAATCTCGCGGAAGTGGCGGAGTTCTTCTCCTTCGGCACCAACGACCTCACGCAGGCGACGTTCTCGTTCTCGCGCGAAGACGCCGAGAACAAGTTCCTGACGATGTACAACGAACGG
>JBAVIQ010000015.1:0-6724 GCA_049687035.1 Steroidobacteraceae bacterium | reverse complement strand
ACCGCACGGGCGAGCTGCCGCGGTCGGAAACGGGCGCAGACGGTCGCATCGATCGGGTCTGGCTCTCGGCGCACAGTGGCGAGGGCATTGACCTGCTGTTGCAGGCGTTACATCAGCGGCTTGGCGCGGACCTCTGGCGGGGGACGCTGCGCCTGCCCCCTCATGCGGGCCGTGCGCGGGCCCGGCTCTTCGCCGCCGGGGCGGTCATCGCGCACCAGACGCTCGAGGACGGCGTGGTCGAGGCCGAAGTCAGCCTGCGCCGGCAGGACCTCGAACGAATCTGCCGCGAGGACGGGATCGAACTACCATCGGCAAACGCGCCTTGTGCCGACGCAGGGCGGTTTCTACAATCCAGTGATTCTTTGGCGACCCGGGGTGCGGCATGACGGCCGGTACCCGCAAAAAGCGCCTGGGATTCGCCCTTAAGCCCCTGAATAGCAACGCATCTGGAGTACTCCCACCCATGGCCTGGAACGACCCGGGCAAGAATCGCAATCCCTGGGGCAACCGCCCGGAAAAGGGAGCGGCCGACCTTGACGAGGCCCTGCGCAACTTGCAACGCAAACTGTCCCAGATGTTCGGGGGCAAAGGTGGTGGCGGTGACGACGGCGGCCGTGACGATGGCCGCGGCGGCGGTTTCGGCAGTGGCAGCAGTGCCATGCGCGGTTTCGGTTTCAGCACGGTGGCCCTTGTGCTCGTCGGCATCTGGGCGCTCACGGGCTTCTACGTGGTCGACGCCGCCGAACGCGGCGTGGTTACGCGTTTCGGCCAGTATGTCACGGCGACGGAACCGGGCTTGCGCTGGCACGTCCCGTGGCCGATCGAGGCGCGGCAGATCATCAATGTCGAGACCGTCGAGGGCGTAAACGACCAGACCCGCATGCTCACCGCCGACGAGAACCTCGTCGACATCAACATTGCCGTCCAGTATCGCCGCGCCGAGCCGGTCGCCTATGCGTTCAACGTGCGCGACCCGGACCAGACGCTCAAGGAAGTCGCCGAGAGTGCCATCCGCGAAATTGTCGGCCGCAGCCAGCTCGATTTCGTTCTGGAGCAGGGCCGGCAGGAAATCACCGCCAAGACCAAGGAACTCATCCAGCGCACGCTCGATGCCTACAAGACCGGCATCGAGGTGACGACGGTCAACCTGCAGGGCGTCAACGTGCCGGAGCAGGTGCAGAGTTCGCAGCGCGACGCGATCAAGGCGCGCGAGGACCGCGAGCGCCTTGCCCTGGAGGCCCAGGCCTACGCCAACGACATCCTGCCGAAGGCGAAGGGTTCGGCCGCGCGCCAGTCGGAAGATGCGGCAGCCTACAAGGCGCGCATCGTCGCGGACGCCGAAGGTGAAGCCCAGCGTTTCACGCAGCTCCTCGCGAGCTACGAGCGTGCGCCGGGCGTCACGCGCCAGCGCCTGTACTACGAAACCATGGAAGAGGTACTCGGCAACACCAACAAGGTGCTGGTCGACACGAAGGGCACGGGCAACATGATCTACCTGCCGCTCGACAAGCTCTCCGAGGGCCGCACGCGCACGCTGACGCTCGACGAGCAGCGCCAGGTGCCGGCGACCGTGCAACCCAGGGCTTCGGTTGCGGTCGAGGACGTTCCGGCGGCCGCCACGCCTGAAGCGCCGCGCGAGCGGGGGACACGCTGATGCCTAACCGCGGGTACCTGCCCTTGATCCTGGTCGCCGCCGCCGCGTTGCTGTTCTCGATGGCGGCGTTCACCGTGCGCGAAACGGAGCTCGCGCTCAAGTTCCGCTTCGGCGAAATCGTGCGCGCCGACTACAAGCCCGGCCTGCATTTCCTGACGCCGTTCGTGAACAACGTGGTCAAGTTCGACAAGCGGATCCTCACCGAGGACTACCCGGCCGAACAGTTCCTGACCAGCGAAGGCAAGATCCTGCGCATCAACTTCTTCGTGAAGTGGCGCATCAGCGAAGTCTCGCGCTATTACACGTCCACCTCGGGTGGCAGCGAGGAAGTCGCAAACCGTCGTCTCGGGGAAATCGTCAAGGACGGCATCAAGACGGTCATCGCGCGTCGCACCATCCAGCAGGTCGTGGCCGCGGACCGCAGTGAGTTCCTGGGCGAGGTGCTCAAGATTGCCGGCACCAACGTCGGCAACCTGGGCATCGCGCTGGTCGACGTCCGCGTAAAGAACATCGAGCTGCCGGAAGAGGTCAGTGAGTCGGTGTTCAATCGCATGCGGCAGGACTTCGCGCGGCAGGCGGCGCAGCTGCGAGCCGAAGGCTCCGCCGTGTCCGAGCAGACGCGAGCCGAGGCGGATCGCCAGCGCACCGAGATTCTCGCGAACGCCTACCGCGAGGCCGAGATCGTCAAGGGCCAGGGCGACGCGTTGGCGGCCGACATCTACTCCAAGGCCTACGGCGCGAACCCCGAGTTCTACTCGTTCTACCGCGGGCTGCAGGCGTACCGCCGCTCGCTCGGCAAGCAGGGCGACATGCTCGTGATCGCCCCCGAAGGCGAGTTCTTCAAGTACCTGAAGGAATCCGGGCGCTGACCGCAGCGCGCGGCGCAGCCCCGCACGTCGATGAACTGGAACGATCTGTGGGCGGCCTTTGCGTTGTACCTGGTGCTGGAAGGCGTGCTGCCGTTCCTGAATCCGGGCGCCGCCAAGCGCGCCCTGTTCACGATGTCGCAACTGGACGACCGCATGTTGCGCCGGATCGGCCTGGGCAGCATGATTGCAGGTTGCGTCGTGCTCTTCCTGGTGCGCGGGGGCGGCTGAGCGTCCCGCAGGCACCAGTCACTAATCAGTAGTCACTCCCAAATGTCCAAGAATCTCGTCGTCATCGGCGCCCAATGGGGTGACGAAGGCAAGGGCAAGATCGTGGACCTGCTCACCGAGCGGGTCGGCGCGGTCGCGCGTTTCCAGGGTGGCCACAACGCCGGCCACACCCTCGTCATCGAAGGTGCCAAGACGGTCCTGTCGCTGATCCCCTCCGGCATCCTGCACCCGGGCGTGCAGTGCGTCATCGGCAACGGGGTCGTGGTCTCGCTCGAAGCCCTGTTCCGCGAAGCGGACATGCTCGTCCAGCGCGGCATCCAGGTGTACGACCGCCTCAAGGTCAGCCCGAATTGCGCGGTGATCCTGCCGTCGCACATCGCGCTCGACCGCGCGCGTGAGCGTGCGCAAGGCGTCAATGCGATCGGCACCACCGGCCGCGGCATCGGTCCCGCGTATGAAGACAAGGTCGCGCGCCGCGCCGTGCGGCTTGCTGATCTCATGCAGCGGGATCGCCTTGCGGCTCGGCTCGGTGAGATTCTCGACTTCCATAATTTCGTGCTGAGCCGCTATTTCAGCGCGGAGACCGTTGATTTCCAGCGCACGCTGGACGAACTCGTGGCGCAGGCCGAGCGCATCGAACCGTTGCTGGCGGACGTGAGCGTGCTGCTGCGCAACGAGATGAAGCGCGGCACGAACCTGATGTTTGAAGGCGCGCAGGGCGCGCTGCTCGACGTCGACGTCGGTACCTACCCGTTCGTCACGTCCTCGAACACCATCGCCGGTGAAGCGGCTGTCGGCACGGGCCTCGGCCCGCGTGACATCAATGCCGTACTGGGCATCGTGAAGGCTTACACCACGCGGGTGGGCGCGGGTCCGTTCCCGACCGAACTCTTCGACGAAACGGGCGAGCACCTCTCCCGCGTCGGCCACGAGTTCGGCGCCGTCACGGGCCGTCCGCGCCGCTGTGGCTGGTTCGATGCGGTGGCCATGCGCCGCGCGGTCATGCACAACAGCCTTTCGAGCCTGGGCGTGACCAAGATGGACGTCCTCGACGGACTCGACACGTTGCGTATCTGCACCGGCTACAGGATCGACGGCGAAATCCGCGACGAGCCCCCGCTGCTGCCGCACCGCTTCTCGGAATGCGTGCCGGTGTACGAAGAGCACAAGGGCTGGACCGAGCCGACGCACGGCATCACCGATTTCTCCAAGCTGCCGACCAACGCGCGCAGCTACCTCGCCCGCATGGAAGAGCTCGCCGGCGTGCCGATCGACATCGTGTCAACCGGCCCGGATCGTGCCCAGACGATCGTGCTGCGGCACCCGTACGACTGAGGAAGGATGAGGAAGGGTCCGGAAGGGCAGGAAGGGCAGGAAGGGCAGGAAGGGGTTCAGGTGTCATTCGCAGGCGGCCGCTGCAGCTGCAACTAACCCTTATGCCGGAATCCATTGCCCCGTCTTAGCATCTGTAGGCATCCGGCGTACGGGTTCGCAGACGCGCCAGCCGCCGGCACTTCCGACCAACCCCTTCCGATCCCTTCCTGTCCTTCCTCCACTTCCTCCACTTCCTCCACTTCCTCCCTTCCCATGAAACCCTACGAATCCCCGTGGATGGACGATGACCTCCGCATGCTGCGCGAGGCGATTTCCCGTTTCGTCGAAACCGAGTTCATGCCGCTCGACGAGAAATGGCGCAAGCAGCACCGCGTCGACAAGGAAGCCTGGCGCAAGATCGGCGCGGCCGGTTTCCTGCTGCTGGACATCCCTGCGGAATACGGCGGCGGAGGCGGCGATTTCCGTCACGAGGCGCTGCTGTACGAAGAGACGAATCGTCGCGGCCTGTCGGGTTTCGGCCAGAGCGTGCACAGCATCTCGGCCCATTACGTCCTCAACTACGGCACCGAAGCGCAGAAACAGCGCTGGCTGCCGCGCATGGCGCGCGGCGAACTGATCGGCGCCATCTGCATGACGGAGCCGGGCGCGGGCTCGGACCTCAAGGGCATCCGCACGCGTGCCGTGCGTGACGGCGACCACTACGTCGTCAACGGCTCGAAGATCTTCATCACCAACGGCGGCAGCGCAGAACTGCTGATGCTGGTCGTGCGCACCGATCCAGGCGACCGCGGCCGCGGCTTGTCGATCCTCATGGTCGAGACCACAGGCCTCCAGGGCTACCGCGTCGGTCGCGTGCTCGACAAGATGGGCCAGCAGGCGCAGGACACCGCCGAACTGTTCTTCGAAGACGTGCGCGTGCCGGCCGACTGCCTGCTGCAGCAGGAAGGCAAGGGCATGCACATGATGATGGGCGACCTGCCGTACGAGCGGCTGCTGATCGCGCTGGGCGGCGTCGCCGCGATGGAAGGCGCGCTCGAGGAGACGATCAAGTACGTCAACGAGCGGCAGATTTTCGGCCAACCGGTGTCCGCATTCCAGAACACCAAGTTCAAGCTCGCCGAGGCGGCCACACACACGCGGGTGGCGCGCGTGTTCGTCGACCGCTGCATCGAACAGCTGCTCAAGGGCGAACTCGACACCGAGACGGCTGCGATGGCCAAGTGGTGGGTCACCGACATGCAGCAGAAGGTCATCGACGAGTGTCAGCAGCTCTTTGGCGGCTACGGCTACATGAACGAGTACCGCATCTGCCGCATGTTCGCTGACTCGCGCGTGCAGCGCATTTATGGCGGCACGAACGAAGTGATGAAGGAACTGATCTCGCGCACTCTGTAGGGGATAGGGGGCAGGGGGTGGGGGATGGTCGGAGGCGCCGCCGCCGCGGCAGATCGCCTCTCCCGCTGTTGCCGCCGGCCGAGTCGCGCCATAATGATGCGTTGCAAAAACGCACGTAGTCCGACTCCGGGGACCGCCCATGACCGCCCGTATCGACAAGTTCGGCCTTAAGGTCGCGCGTCCGCTCCACGACATGATCGAGAACGAAGCGCTGCCGCTTACGGGCGTCGCTTCCGACACGTTCTGGCGGGGTCTCTCCGACCTCGTGCATGGCTTCGGCCCGCAGAACCGGGCACTGCTCGCCAGGCGTGACGACCTGCAGGCGCAGATCGATGCCTGGCACCGCGTGCATCGCGGCCAACCGATCGATATGGGGGCCTACAAGGACTTCCTCGCCGAGATCGGCTACCTCGTCCCCGAGGGACCCGACTTCCAGATCGATACGACCAACGTCGATCCCGAAATCGCCAGCATGCCAGGGCCGCAACTCGTGGTGCCCGTCATGAACGCGCGCTACGCGCTCAATGCAGCGAATGCACGCTGGGGCAGCCTCTACGACGCGCTCTACGGCACGGATGCGATGGGCGACCTGCCCGCGGCCGGTGGTTACAGCGCTGTGCGTGGCGCGCGCGTGATCGCGTGGGCGAAGAACTTCCTGGATGCCGTAGCGCCGCTCGTTGCGGGTAGCCATGCCGACGCGACTTTCTATCGCGTCGTGGGAGGGCAACTGCAGGTCGAGACGACGAAGGGCGCCACGGCCTTGGCGAATCCCGCTCTGTTCGCAGGCCATGCCGGCGATGCCGCGGCACCCAGCGCCATCCTGCTGCGGCAGCACAGCCTGCACGTCGAGATTCATGTCGACCGCACCGACCGCATCGGCAAGACCGATGCCGCGGGTGTGGCAGACGTGTACCTCGAAGCGGCGATCACGACGATCATGGACTGCGAGGACTCCGTCGCGGCCGTCGACGCCGAGGACAAAGCGCACGCGTACCGCAACTGGCTCGGCCTGATGCGTGGCGACCTCGTGGAAAGGGTGGAGAAGGGCGGCAGGTCGTTCGATCGCGCCATGAACCCTGACCGCCGCTACGTCGCGCCGGACGGCAAGCCGCTCGCGCTCAAGGGCCGCTCGCTGATGCTGGTCCGCAACGTCGGGCACCTCATGACCAACCCGGCCGTGCTCGATAGAGACGGCAACGAGGCCTACGAAGGACTGCTCGACGCTATGTGCACGGTGCTGATC
>JBAVIQ010000014.1:0-2360 GCA_049687035.1 Steroidobacteraceae bacterium | reverse complement strand
GCTTGAGCTGGATCTGGCGCATCGCAATGCTGGCACTCATGTCGGCCTTCCTCGTCGCCTGTGGCGGTGGCGGTGGCGGTGGCGGTGGCGGTGGCGGTGGCGGCGGCGGTGGCGGTGGCGGCGGCGGCACCGTCAGCGTCACCGTCAGCGGCAAGGCCACGTACGAACGCGTGCCGTTTTCGAGCAACCCGAACCTCGGACTGAGCTACGCCAACACCTCGGCACAACCGATCCGCGAAGCGGCCGTCGAACTGATCCAGTCGGGCGGCAGCACGCTTGCGACGACCACGACCGACAGCAATGGCAACTACGCGCTCACTGCGCCAGCGAACACCAGCGTTTTCGTACGCGTGCAGGCGCAGTCACGCAAGACGACGACTCCGGCGCGCCAGATTCGTGTGCTCAACAACACCAACGGCAACGCGCTGTATGTGCTCGACAGCGCGGTATTCAACTCCGGGACGACGAACCAGACGAAGGACCTGCTCGCAAGTTCAGGCTGGGGCGGCACGAGCTACACTGGCATCCGCGCCGCGGCCCCGTTTGCGATCCTCGACACGCTGCTGGCGGCGGCGGGTTTCGTCGTCGACAATGGCAACTCGACGCTCGATCTGCCGGGGCTCGATGTCTTCTGGAGCCCAAAGAACAATTCGTCTTCGGGCGACGTGACGCTGGGCCAGATCGATTCCACGCAGTACAGCGCCGCATCGACCGGTGGACCCGCGGCGGGCATCTACGTGCTCGGCGACGAAAATGTCGACACCGACGAATACGACCAGCATGTGCTGGTGCACGAGTTCCACCATTTCCTTGAAGACACGATCAGCCGCGCCGATACGCCGGGCGGCCCGCATTCGCCGAATGAACGGCTCGACCTGCGACTTGCCTTCAGCGAAGGCTTTGCCAACGCGTTCTCGGCGATGGTGCTGAACGATCCGTTCTACAGCGACTCGCTCGGTTCGCAGCAGGGTCGGCGTTTCTCCTTCAGCATGGAGAGCAACGCAGCGTCGCCGGCGGGTTGGTACAACGAAGCCTCGATTCAATCGGTCACCTGGGATCTGTACGACGCGGCGACCGATGGCTCGGATACCGTAGCGCTCGGTTACAAGCCGCTGTACGAGGCGCTCACGGGCCTGCTCCGCAGCGGCCCGGCGCTGACCAGCGTCTACCCGTTCGTCAGCTATCTGAAGGGACGAACGGGTGCGCCGGCCGCGGGCATCGACGCGCTCGTCACCTCGCAGAGCATCCACGTGACGGACGAGTGGGGCGCGAATGAGACGAACGGCGGTTTGGTGCCGCAGGCCCTGCCGATCTACACGCAGCTCACGCTGAACGGGGGGTCGCAGTCCGTCTGTGGCACGACCGCTGCCGGGACCTACAACAAGATCGGCAACCGGCTGTTCCTGCGATTTCCGCTGGCAGCCGCGCGTTCGGTCACGATCCGGGCGCAATACACGTCGACCGGGTCGACAGCCCCGTTTTCCCCAGACTCCGATCCGGATATCGTGCTGTACAACAACGGCTTCCTCGGCAGCGCGGATACTTCAGCGAACGGTGACGAAACGCTCTTGCGGACGCTCGGGCCGGGCGAATACGTGATCGAGGTCTACGAGTGGAGCCACATCGATCCGTCAGAATCGGCACCGCCGCCACGCGGCGACACATGTTTCAATGTATCGGTCACGGGCTGACGCAGCCCCAGGGAATCCAGAGGTTGGCATGCGCATGACGTTGAATGACGATGTCCGGACCACCGGTTTCCGACGTTGGGCCCTCACGGCCGCTGCCGCTCTGCTGGCTGGCGCGCTGGTGACGGCCTGTGGCGGCGGCAATGAAGACGAGGCGGCTGTCGCCAGCACCGAGCAGGCCAAGGCTGACAAGATCGCTCCGGCCGCCCCACCCGCCAACGCGGATGAGAAGCACGAGCGCCTCGCTGCGGCGGTCGTGGACGGCAAGACCACGGCGCCGGTCGACATGAAGTACGACGTGCTCGCGAAACCCGTGTTGGGCCAGCCGTTCGAGGTCGAAATGACCTTCAACACGCGACTGCCGGCCGACAAGCTCGAGACGGAAATCACCGAGGCGCCCGGTCTCACGATCGCTGGCGAGAAGACGGCAACGTTTTCGCCGGTCGAGCCCGGGCAGTCATATTCGAGCAAGATGCTCGTCACGGGTGACAACCCGGGCCTGTACTACATCGGCGTGATCGCCAAGGTGTCGACGAAGGTGCAGACGGAGACGCGCGCCTTCGCAATTCCCGTCGTGATCGGCGACCCGCCTTCTGCACAGAAGGCGAGCCCGCCAAAGGACTCGACCGGCCAGGCGGTGCAGTCGATGCCGGCGCAGGAACCCAAGTAACC
>JBAVIQ010000013.1:0-8185 GCA_049687035.1 Steroidobacteraceae bacterium | reverse complement strand
GTATTCCGACGTGCGCGTGTCGACGCGGACGACTTCGCCTTCGTTCAGGAACAACGGCACACGCACTACGGCGCCCGTCTCGAGCTTCGCCGGCTTCTGGCCACCCGTCGCGGTGTCGCCGCGCACGCCCGGGTCCGTCTCGACGATCTTGAGTTCGACGTGGGCCGGCGCGTTCACCGACAGCGGCACGCCGTTCCAGAGCATGACCGTGCACATCGTGCCGTCCTTGAGCCACATCGCGGCGTCGCCCATGGCTTCCTTGCCCGCAGTGTGCTGCTCGAAGTTGTCGGGGACCATGAAATGCCAGAAACTGCCGTCGCTGTAGAGGTACTGCATCTCCGATTCCTGGATGTCCGCACTCTCGACGGTGTCGCCGGAGCGGAAACTGCGCTCGAGCGTGCGGCCCGACTTCAGGTTGCGGATGCGGACGCGGTTGAACGCCTGGCCCTTCCCGGGCTTCACGAATTCGTTCTCCACGATCACGTACGGGTCGCCGTCGATCATGATCTTGAGACCGGACTTGAATTCGTTCGTGCTGTAGGTGGACATGGATGTGCTGCGCTTGGGCTGAGGCGGTAAAAACCGGGAGCGGCAGGCACCGACAGTAACGGGCTGCCTATGGCTAGCCGCGCATGATACCTGCAACGCGCCTGCCCAGATACCCCGTGCCGAAGCTGGTGCGGGAGGCTTCCGGGCGCTGCCTCGAAGACAATGCTGCCACCTGCGTCACGTTAGGCGCGCAGACCCCGATGCTATGATCCCCGCGAATTTGACAGTACACGTGCGCGGGGGCCCGGCCGGCCCGATCCGTGCCTAACGGGGTAGGAAATTGGCCGAAATCAGCGCCATTCCAGTGGTCGTCCTGTCGCGGCAGCAGGACCCCGTCGAGATCATCAACAGTACCTTGCGCAACGCGGGCCAGGCGGTTCACTGCACGTGGGTGCGAGAGCTCAGCGACCTCGCGGACGCGCTCGGCACGCCCGATGCGCCACAGCTGCTGTTCTTCTGCGTGTCCGATTCGGACGAACTCGAAAGCGCAATGGAGCAACGTGCTCGTCTCGCTCCGCGTGTGCCGGCCCTAGTGGTGCGTGATTCACTCACCGAGGCCGACCTCATTCGTGGCCTCGAGCTCGGTGCCGCCGACGTCGTGACGCTGACTGCCAGTGGCCGGCTGCAGGCCGTCGCCACGCGCGAACTCGACGCCGCACGGCTCGACAATGCGCTCAACGGCACGCTCGCGTCCGCCCGTCAGTACCGCGATCAGATGCGTGCGTTCATGACGGGCTCGACCGATGCGATCGCGCACGCGCAGGAAGGCATCGTCGTGGACGTCAATCCCGCCTGGAGCGAACTCTTCGGGCACGCGGATCCAAGCGACCTGCTCGGGCAGCCGCTCATGGACCTGTTCGACGCCCGCAGCCATGCGGCCCTCAAGGGCGCGCTCGTCGCCGCAACGCAGGGTCGCTGGTCCGGTCATGCATTGAGCGTGATGGCGCTGCAGCCCGAAGGCGGCTCGCAACCGCTCGAACTAAGCTTCGAACGCTTCGAGTTCGAAGGCGAACCGGCGGTGCGCCTGCGTGTCGCCACGCAGAAACGCGACCTCGAGTCGCTGGCGAACCAGCTCGAGCAGGCGATGCGCCTCGATTCGCGCACCGGACTCCTGCGTCGCGCCGCGTTCATCGAAGCGGCGCAGGCGCGCGCGGCGCAGCCGCTCAAGGCCGGCCTGCGTGCAGTTGCTTACCTGTCACCGGACAGCTTCGACAACGTCGAGCTCGAATTCGGACCGATCGTGGCCGAGGAAGTGCTGGACGCACTGTCACGCCGCGTGCAGGAACAACTGCAGCCCGGCGACCTCGCGAGCCGCGTCGCACCGCACGGCATCGCGCTGCTCGTCGAGCGCGGTAACCCGCGCGACCAGGAAGCCTGGCTGGCGAAGCTGCGCGAGCGCATCGCCGCAGAACCATTGCGGGCCGACCAGGCGGCCGTCGAGCTCACTTGCAGCATTGGTTCGGCACCGCTGCACAGCCATGGCGGCCCGCTGCAGAAGGCGCTCGAGACTGCTATCGCCGCACAACGTGTGGCAGCCGACGCCGGCGGCGACCGCTGCCTGCACCGCGAGCCGGCGGGCGCCAAGCCTCCGATCGACGAAGCCGATCGCGCCTGGGCGAACCAGATCAAGGCAGCGCTGATGGCGAACCGGTTCCGGCTCGTGCAGCAGCCGATTGCGAACCTCGTCGGTGAAGACCGGCCGATGTTCGATCTGCTCGTGCGCATGCTCGACGAATCCGGGCAGGAAGTCCTGCCGACGGAGTTCCTCGCTGCGGCCGAACGCACCGACCTGATGAAGAACATCGACCGCTGGATCGTCGGCGCGGCCATGTCCTTCTGCGCTGCGAAGCAGCCCTACCGGGTCTTCGTGCGTCTCTCCCGCGATTCGATGCATGACCAGACGCTCGGCACCTGGCTGCGGCAGCAACTGCAGGCGTCCGGCGTCGAGCCCAGCCGCATCGTGTTCGAGATCACCGAAGAGATGGCGCAAGAGAAACCGCGCGAGGCGCGCTCGCTGCAGGGCCTGCTCTCGGCGCTCGGTACCGAATTCGCCGTCGAGCACTTCGGCGCTTCCGGCGACGCCGCCGCAATGTTGCACCGCCTGCCCGTCAACTACGTCAAGATCGACGGCGCACTGATGCAGGGTCTCGCCAACGATCGTCCATTGCAGGAGCGCGTAAAGGCACTGGTCGACGTGGCGCGCAAATACGGCGTGACGACGATCGCCGAGCGCGTCGAAGACGTGAACACGATGGCCGTGCTGTGGCAACTCGGCATCGAGTTCATCCAGGGCTATTTCGTCAACAGCCCGGAACAGGTCGTGATGTGAGGAAGGGGTCCGAGCTCAGGGGTTAGGGGTTAGTCGGAAATCAGCGACCAGCTCATCGGCCCTTCCCCGGTTGCGTCCGCGTTCTTCGCAATCCCTCCGGCAACGGAAAGCGTACTTCACCGTAAGCCGGTAGACTTCAAACGATGACATCAGAGGCATTGATCCTCGCAGCAGCGTTCTTTTGCCTCGCGGCTCTGTACAGCAGCGTGGGACACGCGGGCGCATCGGGTTACCTTGCGACGATGGCGTTGCTTGGGGTCGCGCCCGCCACCATGCGACCCACCGCACTCGCACTCAATCTCGTGGTCGCGACACTGGCGACCTACCGGTTCTGGCGCGCCGGCTGGACCCGTTGGGAAAGACTGCTGCCGTTTGCGATCGCATCAGTGCCGCTCGCTTACTTCGGCGGGCGGATACAAGTACCCGTGACCGGTTATCGCACTTTGGTGGGTGTTGTGCTGCTGTGCACTGCAGTCGTCTTGATCTGGCGCGCACGTGGCGGCGAATCGACGCTGGCGGAGCGACCCCTGCAAATACCTTTGGTTGCCGCGGTTGGCAGCGGTGCGGCCATCGGGCTGCTGTCGGGACTCACAGGCACCGGGGGCGGCATCTTTCTCAGCCCGCTGCTGCTGCTCGCGGGCTGGGAGGGGCCACGGGGTGCGGCAGGGCTCGCCGCGCCCTTTATCTGCCTGAATTCACTGGCAGGCCTGATCGGCGTGCAGTGGGCCGCCAACTCGCTGCCTGCGGCAATGCCGTTGCTTGCCGCCAGCGTCCTTGCTGGAGGCTGGCTTGGCACAGCAGTAGGACTGCAACGACTGCCACCACGTGGATTGCTGTGGGCGCTGGCGGCGGTATTGCTGATTGCAGGAGGCAAACTCCTTCTGCCGGCGCACTAAATTGCCTGCGCTGCTCCGCAATCCTGCTAACCCCTACTCGACCTCGAGGCCTTCGGCCTTGCGCCAGCCCCGCGGCAACACCGCGCCGCGCTGACCGCGCTCGCCCCGGTAGTCGCCGAGTTCTTTGTACGACAGGCCCATCTGGCGGTCGCCGCAGAGCACCTTCAGTGTCTGGCCCGGCGCGACCGCCGCGATCGCGAGCAATGTCTCGGGCTCGACCAGCGACTTCCTGGTCGAGATGCCGAAGATCTTGTTGCCCTTGCCGCGCGGCAGTTCGGGCAGATCGGCCACCGGGAACGTCAGCAGGCGTCCTTCCGAATTCACCGCAGCGAGCAACGGCTCATCGCCCGGTGGCACGACTGTTGGCGCAATCGCCGCGTAGCCATCCGGTACGTTGAGCACGGCTTTACCCGCGCGGTTGCGACTGTGCAGGTCTTCGAGCCTGACGACGAAGCCATAGCCCGCGCTGCTCGCGAGCACCCAGCGATCCTCGGGTTCGCCGATGAGCACGCCGGGGAACGTCGCGCCGTCCGGCGGATCGAGGCGACCCGACAGCGGTTCGCCCTGCCCGCGCGCAGACGGCAGCGTGTGCGCCAGCAGGCTGTATGCACGGCCGGTACTGTCGAGGAAGACGGCCTGTTGCGTGCTGCGCCCGCGCGCAAAGGCGCGGTACTCATCGCCCGTCTTGAACGACAGCGAGCGCGGATCGAGTTCGTGGCCCTTCGCCGCGCGCATCCAGCCGCTCTTCGAAAGCACCACGGTGACCGGCTCGCTCGCGACCAGCTCCGTCTCGTCGATGGCCTGCGCGGCGGCACGAGCCACCAGCTTGCTGCGACGGTCGTCGCCGTACTTCAGTGCGTCCGCCTGGATCTCGTCGCGCACGAGCTTCTTGAGCTTGGCCTTGTTGCCGAGCAGCTTCTGGAGACCGTCGCGTTCCTTGGCGAGTTCGTCCTGCTCGCCGCGGATCTTCATCTCTTCAAGCCGCGCAAGGTGGCGCAACTTCGTTTCGAGGATGGCTTCGGCCTGCGCCTCGGAAAGCTGGAACCGCGCGATCAACGCGGCCTTCGGGTCGTCCTCCGTGCGGACGATGCGGATGACCTCGTCGAGGTTCAGGTACGCGATCAGCAAGCCGTCGAGGATGTGCAGCCGCGCGTTGACCTTCTCGAGGCGGTACTGCAACCGGCGCGTCACGGTGTCGACGCGGAACGACAACCACTCTACAAGCAGCGCGCGCAGACCCATCACCCGCGGCCGGCCGTCGCGCGCTATCACGTTCAGGTTGACGCGGTACGTCCGCTCCAGGTCCGTCGTCGCAAACAGATGCGCCATGACCTGTTCGGTGTCGACGCGGTTGGAACGGGGCGTTATCACGAGCCGCGTGGGGTGCTCGTGATCGGACTCATCGCGCAGGTCCTCGATCATCGGCAGTTTCTTCGCGCGCATCTGCGCCGCGATCTGCTCGAGCACCTTCGAGCCGGAGACCTGGTGTGGCAGCTCCGTGACGATGATTTCGCCGTCTTCCATCTCGAACCGCGCGCGTGCACGGAAGGTGCCGTTGCCGCTTTCGTAGATCTTCTGCAGTTCTTCGCGCGGGGTGATGATTTCCGCGCCCGTCGGGAAATCCGGGCCAAGCACATGCTCGCAGAGCTGCGCTGTCGTCGCCTTCGGCTCGTCGAGCAGGCGGATGCAGGCGGTCGCGACTTCGCGCAGGTTGTGCGGGGGAATGTCGGTGGACATGCCGACGGCAATGCCCATGGCCCCGTTCAGCAGCAGGTTGGGCAGCCGCGCGGGCAGCAGGCAGGGCTCGTCGAGAGAACCATCGAAGTTGGGCTGCCAGTCCACCGTGCCCTGGCCGAGTTCGGACAGCAGGACTTCGGCGTAGCGCGAGAGCTTCGACTCGGTGTACCGCATCGCGGCGAACGACTTCGGGTCGTCCGGCGAGCCGAAGTTGCCCTGCCCGTCCACGATCGGGTAACGGTACGAGAACGGCTGCGCCATCAGCACCATGGCCTCGTAGCAGGCCGAGTCGCCGTGCGGGTGGAACTTGCCGATCACGTCGCCGACCGTGCGGGCCGACTTCTTGGGCTTGGCGGTGGCGGCGAGACCGAGCTCGCTCATCGCGTAGATGATGCGGCGCTGCACGGGCTTCAGGCCGTCGCCAACGTGAGGCAGCGCGCGATCGAGAATCACGTACATCGAATACTCGAGGTACGCACGCTCGGTGAACGTCCGCAGCGGCTGCCGCTCGACACCCTCGAAATCAAGGGGCGCGGTCGTATCGGTGTCTTTGCTCTTGCTCATCGTTGTTACCCTGCCGCCACCTCGTCGATCGCCTCGATGGGCGCCACGACGCTGGCCAGGTTGCCTTTCGTCTCCAGCCAGTCACGACGGTCCGCTGCGCGCTTCTTGGCGAGCAGCATGTCCATGAGCTGGTCGGCATTGTCCGCAGCATCGACCGTGAGCTGGACCAGTCGGCGCGTCTCGCGCGCCATCGTCGTCTCACGCAGCTGCAGCGGGTTCATCTCGCCGAGGCCCTTGAAGCGCGTGACTGACGGCTTCGCGCGCGCGTTCTCGGTGCGGATGCGTTCGAGGATGCCGTTGCGCTCCGCGTCGTCGAGCGCGTACTCGACGTTCTTGCCGTAGTCGATGCGATAGAGCGGCGGCATCGCCACGTAGACGTGCCCCGCGAGCACCAGTGGCCGGAAATGCCGCAGGAACAGCGCGCAGAGCAGCGTGGCAATGTGCAAGCCGTCGGAGTCGGCGTCCGCGAGGATGCAGACCTTGCCGTAGCGCAGGTCGGTGATGTTGTCCGAGCCGGGTTCGACACCGATCGCAACGGTGATGTCATGCACTTCCTGCGATGACAGCACGTCAGCTGCCTCGACTTCCCAGGTGTTCAGTATCTTGCCGCGCAACGGCATCACTGCCTGGAACTCGCGATCGCGCGCCTGCTTGGCGGAGCCGCCTGCCGAGTCGCCCTCGACGAGGAACAGTTCGGCGCGCTGCGGGTCCTGGCTGCTGCAGTCCGCGAGCTTTCCGGGCAGTGCCGGCCCGGCGACGACGCGCTTGCGTGCAATCTTCTGGCTCGCCTTCAACCGTGTCTGCGCGTTGACGATCGCGAGCTGGGCGATCTTCTCGCCCGCCTCCGGGTGCTGGCTCAGCCACAACCCGAACTGGTCCTTGACGATGCCCGACACGAACGCCGCGGGTTCGCGCGACGACAGGCGCTCCTTGGTCTGCCCGGCGAACTGCGGGTCGCGCATCTTCATCGAAAGCACGTAGCTGGTGTCGTCCCAGACGTCCTCGGGCGACAGCTTCAGGCCGCGCGGCAGCAGGTTGCGGAACTCGCAGAATTCACGCACTGCTTCGGTCAGGCCGAGGCGAAAGCCATTGACGTGCGTGCCGCCCTGCGCGGTAGGGATCAGGTTGACGTAGCTCTCTTCGAACCGCGTGCCGCCGTCCGTGCGCCAGACCACGGCCCAGTCGACACCTTCCTGCTCACCTTCGACCTTGCCGATGAATGGTTCGTCCGGCAGCCATTCGGTGGACTCGAGCGACTCGCGCAGGTACTGCGACAGCCCTTCGCTGTAGAGCCACTCTTCCTTCTCGCCGGTCTTCTCGACGTTGAAACGCACGCGCAAGCCCGGGCACAGCACGGCCTTGGCCTTGAGCACGTGCTTCAACTTCGGCAGCGCGAAATCGGGACTGTCGAAATAGGAGGTATCCGGCCAGAAGCGGACCGTGGTGCCAGTGTTGCTCTTGCCGACTTCACCGACGACTTCGAGCTTGGAGTGCACCTTCCCGCTCTTGAACGAGATGTTGTATTCCTTGCCGCCGCGGCGAACCCAGCACTCGAGGTGTTTCGAGAGCGCGTTGACCACCGAGACGCCCACGCCGTGCAGGCCGCCCGAGAACTTGTAGCCAGAGTCGGCGGAGAACTTTCCGCCCGCGTGCAGGCGAGTGAGGATCAGTTCGACGCCGCTCACCTTCTCTTTCGGGTGGATATCCACCGGCATGCCACGACCGTCGTCGACGACCTCGAGCGACCCGTCCTTGTAGAGGGTCACGTCGATCTTGCTGCAGTGGCCCGCCAGCGCTTCGTCGACGCTGTTGTCGACGACTTCGTGAGCGAGATGGTTGGGCCGACTGGTGTCGGTGTACATGCCCGGGCGTCGCCGGACGGGCTCGAGTCCGCTCAGGACTTCGATGTCTTGAGCGGTGTAGGACTGGCTCATTCTTGGATCGGTCCGCGGGCTCGCGTGGGTGGTGAAAAGCGCGCGAATGGTAGCAGAGCGCGGCGTTCCGTTGGTTCGAAGGTCTGCGAAGCGGAGCCAAGCACGCGACGGGACGTACGTGCGCCTGGTTCGGTGGTTCCCCGGGCGAGCGTAAAGGCAGACACGCTCGCCCGGGG
>JBAVIQ010000012.1:0-5882 GCA_049687035.1 Steroidobacteraceae bacterium | reverse complement strand
GTTCACGGCCGGCACGCGCGTCGCAGCGACCGTCGATGGACACGCTGAACGAATCAAAGGCACGGTGCGCTACGTCTCGGCGGAGGCGGCGTTCACGCCGTATTACGCCCTTACGCAAAAGGATCGCTCGCGGCTCGCTTACCTCGCCGAAATCACGCTCGACGATCCTGCCGCGCGGGCGCTGCCCGCCGGCGTGCCCGTCCAGGTATTCGTACCGGCCGTGCACCCGTGAGCGCAGTGCTCCAGGCGATCGCACCTCCGGGAGAGATGGAGCACGCGATCCGTGCGCGCGGCCTGACGCGGCGCTTCGGGCACGTCACTGCGGTGGACGGAATCGACCTCGACATTCCGCGGGCGCGCATCTACGGCTTCCTCGGTCCCAACGGGTCAGGCAAGTCGACCACGATCCGCATGCTGTGCGGCCTGCTGCAACCGAGCGCCGGCACGGTCAACGTGCTCGGTCACGAAATGCCCCGCGATGCCGAGCAGCTGCGCACCAGGCTCGGTTACATGACGCAGAAGTTCTCGCTGTGGGACGACCTCAGCGTGAGCGAGAACCTCGAATTCATGGGGCAGGTCTTCGGGCTGCCCGCGCAACGCCGACGGGCACGCATCGCCGTCGTGGCCGAAGAATTCGACCTGGCGTCCCTGTTCAAGCAGCGTGCCGGAACGTTGAGCGGCGGCCAGCGCCAGCGCCTCGCGCTCGCGGCAGCGACGCTGCACGAGCCCGAACTGCTGCTGCTCGACGAGCCCACCAGCGCGGTGGATCCACAGAGTCGCCGTGACTTCTGGGAGAGCCTGTTCGAACTGGTCGTACGTGGCGTCACTATCCTCGTCTCGACGCACTACATGGACGAAGCCGAGCGCTGCCACGAACTCGCGATTCTCGCGAGCGGCCGGATCGTCGCGCAGGGCCCGCCCCAGCAGCTGATGTCGGCAATTCCGGCGGCCGTGGTCGAGGTCGAGGCGGCGGATACGGTCGCCGCCCGGCGCGCGCTCCTGCTGGACGAGAGCGTCCTCAGCGTCGCGCAACTCGGGACGCGACTGCACGTGCTGATCGACCCGGCGACGCCCGAGCCCGAAGACCGTGTCCTGCAGCGGCTGCGCGCTGCGTCGGTCGAGGCGCAGTCGACGCTGGTGCGAGCCAGCCTCGAAGACGTCTTCGTCGCTGCCACCGGGTTCGGCCGCGCGGCCGGCGCAAGACGGCACGGCTGAATCCCGCCATGCTGCTGCGGCTCTTTGCGATCACGTCCAAGGAAGTGCGGCAACTGGCACGCGACCGGCTCACGTTCGGCATGATCATCGGCATTCCGCTGATGCAGATCCTGCTGTTCGGCTATGCGATCAACTTCGACGTCCGTGACCTCAATGCGGCTGTCGTCGACGAGGCGAAGACGAGCCACTCGCGTGCGCTCGTCGCGGACCTGCAGGCGACCGGCGTGATCGTCCTGCGGCCACCGAGCCCCGGTTTGCCGGATCTGCGCCGGCGCATGGCGAGCGGCGAGATCAGCGTCGGCATCGTGATTCCCCACGACTTCGAGCGGCGGCGGCTGGGCAATGACCGTGCCGTAGCGCAGATCCTGATCGACGGCTCGGAACCGATGATCGACGCGGTCGCGCGCGGGCTGTCGTCGGTGCCGTTGCCTGTGCGGGCGGGGGACTACAAGTCGCGCACGCCCGTCTTCGAGGTACGCACGGAATACAATCCTGAACGACGCACGGCGGTGCAGATCGTGCCGGCTCTGATCGGCGTGATCCTCAACATGACCATGGTGATCTTCACGGCTGCAGCAATCGTGCGCGAACGCGAGCGCGGCAACCTCGAATTGCTGATCGCGACGCCGATCCGTTCCTGGGAACTCATGGCGGGCAAGCTGATTCCCTACGTGCTGATCGGACTCATCCAGACGACGCTGATCCTGACGGTCGGCGCACGGATCTTCGACGTCCCGATCAACGGCAGCCTGCTCGATCTCTACCTTGCGGCGGCGCTGTTCATCGCGGCCACACAGACGCTCGGCCTGGTAATTTCCACGTTCGCCCGCACGCAGTTCCAGGCATTCCAGATGTCGTTCCTGACGCTGCTGCCGTCGATCCTGCTCTCAGGCTTCGTGTTTCCGTTCGACGGCATGCCATGGCTGGCGCGAATGATCGCGCAGGTGCTGCCGCTCACGCATTTCGTGGAAATAATCCGGGGCATCCTGCTGCGTGGCGCCCCGCTCTCGGCGATGCAGGTGCCGGCGCTGAAGCTGGGGGCGTTCCTCGTCATCGCGCTCGCGCTCGCGACGCTCAGGTTCCGCAAACGTCTCGATTGACCCTCGCATGACCAGTCGCAGTTACAGGTGCGGGTTCCGGTGTTTCCTCCAGCTCACGGAAAGGCAGACACGCGAGCCGGAGGAAGCACCGGACCGCGCCCGGTGCGACGCGGCTAACGGCGCACTTCCGGCATGCGTTGCGCCGCGAAATCGCCGGGCGACGACTTACCCGCCGTGCTCGTCCTGGCGTACTCTGCCGTCCTTGCCTGCATCGAGCGATGGCCTTCGCCTTCGCATGCGCGGGTACGGGGGTCCTGCAATGCGTTCGAGTTACAGCCTGGCGGCCAGCGTGATTTGCACGGTGTTCATCCTGGTTCCTGACGGCACGCAGGCCGCACCCAAGGATCCGGTCAGCGTCGAACCGACGCGCGTGGAACTGCAGGTTCCCGCAAAGGACCGCAAGCGCGACAAAGTCTACGGCGCGCTGTCCTATCGCCTGATCGGTCCGGCCGTGGGCGGCCGCATCACGCGGGTGTACGGCGTCGCCGGTGATCCAAAGACCTATTACCTTGCGGCGGCCCAAGGCGGCGTCTGGAAGAGCAGCAACGGCGGCCACGACTGGGAGCCGCTGTTCGACGAGCAGCCGACGCAATCGGTGGGCTCGCTCGCGGTGGCGGCGTCCGATCCCAACGTCATCTATGTCGGGTCGGGCGAAGCCAACATCCGCGGCAACGTTGCGATCGGCACCGGCATCTTCAGGTCGACCGACGCCGGCAAGACCTGGACGCAGGTCTGGCAGACGCGCGGCCAGATCGGCACGCTCGTCATCCATCCCGGCAACCCCGACATCGCCTACGCGGCCGTGCTGGGCTCGCCGTTTGGCCCGAATGCAGAGCGGGGCGTCTACCGCACCGTTGATGGCGGACGCAGTTGGCAGCGCGTGTTGTTCAAGAACAGCGACACTGGTGCGTCCGACGTTGCGATGGACCCGTCCAATCCGCGCATCCTGCTCGCCGGCCTCTGGCAGGCCCGGCGCACCCCGTGGAGCATGACGAGCGGCGGCCCTGGCAGCGGCTTGTATCGGTCGATCGACGGCGGTGACCACTGGACGCAGATCGCCGGCGACGATTTTCCGAAGGGCACCGTCGGCAAGGTCGGGGTCGCCTTTGCGCCCTCCGACAGTCACCGTGCGTATGCGCTGGTCGAAGCCGAGAAGGGTGGGCTGTTCCGCTCGGACGACAATGGCGAGACGTGGGCGCTCGTCAACGAGTCGAACACACTGAGCCAGCGCGCATGGTACTACTCGACGATCACCGTCGATCCGCGTGATGCCGACACCGTCTACTTCCCGCAGGTCAACCTGCTGCGCAGCATCGACGGTGGCAAGACGGTGCAATCAGTCCAGGACAAGCTGCACCACGGCGACAATCACGACCTTTGGATCGATCCGCGCGATCCGCAGCGCATGATCGACGGCAACGACGGCGGCGTGGACGTCACCACGAACGGGGGCAAGACCTGGTTCTCGCCCCCCCTGCCGCTCGCGCAGTTCTACAACATCGACGTCGATAACCGCGTGCCGTATCACGTGGGTGGCACGATGCAGGATTGGGGCACGGCGTCCGGTCCGTCGCGCGCACTGAGCGAGAACGGCAACGTCCCTGGCCTGTGGCTGAACGTGGGTGGCGGTGAAGCCGGCGATTTCGTCTACGACCCGGCCGAGACGGGCCACATCTACGCGGGCGAATACGGCGGCTACCTGTCGCACTACATCGAAGGCAGCGCGCAGCAGCGCAACATTTCAGTGTACCCGTTCAACCCGTCGGGGCACGGCGCGGCCGATCTGAAATATCGGTTCCAGTGGACGGCGCCGCTCGCAACCTCACCGCACGATCCCAAGGTGCTCTATCACGGCGCGAACGTGCTGTTCCGCACGCGCGACCGCGGCGTCACCTGGGAGCAGATCAGCCCCGACCTGACCCGCGACGACAAGTCGAAGCAGCAGTGGTCGGGCGGGCCGATCACCGGCGACAACACCGGTGTCGAGGTGTACGACACGATCTTCGCGATCGCGGAATCACCACTCGCCGCCGGCACGATCTGGGCCGGCAGCGACGACGGGCTGGTGTCGATCACGCGCGACGATGGCGCGAACTGGAGTGCCGTCACGCCGCCGGGCCTGCCGGCCTGGGCCAAGGTCGAGTGCATCACGCCTTCTCCGCACGGTGCGGGCGGTGCATGGATTGCGGCCGATGCGCACTGGTCGGACGACCTGCATCCGTACCTGTTCCACACCAGCGATTTCGGCAAGTCGTGGGCCCGCATGGGTAAAGGCCTGCCGGACGATTCGCCGGTGCTGGCCGTGCGTGAAGACCCCGCGGACGCGAGCTTCGTCTACCTCGGCACCGAGCACGGCGTGTACATTTCGCGTGATGCCGGCGCCAGCTTTGAACCCTTGAAGCTCAACCTGCCGGCAGTTGCCGTGACCGACATCGAGACGCGTCATGGCGACCTCGTGCTGGGCACTCGCGGGCGCGGTATCTGGGTGCTCGAAGACCTGGCGGCGTTGCGCGAAGCCACGCCGGCCGCACGCAACAGCGGCCTGCAGTTGTACTCGAGCAAGCCTGCGTACCGTTTCCGCAACGAATACCGCTGGTCCAAAGAGGGCGGTCTGAAGGATCCGCCGATCGGCGCGCAGATCAGCTACTGGTTGAAGTCGAAGCCTGCAAGCGACTTGTCGATGGAAGTCTTCGACGCGCAGGGTCGCAAGGTGCGAACGCTCAGCAGCGTCAAGAAGGAGGCGCAGTACGAAGCAGACGATCCGGATCAGCCAACCGAAGCGCCCGAGCCCGAGCTCACCAAGGATGCGGGTTTCAATCGCATTGTCTGGGACCTTCGTCACGACGGCGCGCGGCGCCTGGAAAAGGCGAAGATCGATGCTGGCGAACCCGAGGTCGGTCCAATGGTGGTCCCCGGCCGCTACACGCTCAAGCTGATGGTCGGCGCGACGGGTTCGCCGCAGCTCACGGCCTCGCGCGAAATCGAAGTGCTGGCGGATCCGCGTGCCGGCGTGAGCGATGAGGATGTCCGCGCCAGCGTCGACTTCGCACTGGCGGCGCGAGACGCGATGGACCACACCCTCGATGCGATCGAGAACGTCCGCGCGGCGCGCGAGCAGGCGGACGAACTTGGCGCGCGACTCGCCAGGGACGGTACGCATGCCGACCTGATTGCGCAGGCCGCGGCTTTGAGCAAGCGCTGCGAGGACATCGAGGCGCGCCTGCACAATCCCAAAGCCGAAGTGGTCTACGACATCCTCGCGCAGAAAGGCGGCGCGCAGTTGTATTCGCAGATTTCGTTCCTGTCCGCGGCTACCGGTGCGGCAAGCTCCGACTATCCGCCTCCGCAGGGATCGCGCGAACGATTGGCCGCGCTCGATGCGGAAGTCGCGGCGTTGGGCAGTGAGGTGCGGTCGTTGCGCACGAACGAGATCGCACAGCTCGAAGCCGCGCTGAACGCGAAAGGCATTCCGCGGATCCTGTTGCCGCACTAGCCAACTTAGCGAGTTCCGGGGCAAGCGGCCGATCCGGGGCCTAGCCCAGAGCGCGTGTCTGCCTTTCCAAGCTC
>JBAVIQ010000011.1:0-8216 GCA_049687035.1 Steroidobacteraceae bacterium | reverse complement strand
TCCCATACGTGCGTGCACCTGCGACTTGATAATCGCCCGCCGTGCCCGTGACCTGGCGGCCCGCATCGAGCAGCAGTCGTGCGCCGGTCGCGCCGACGGGATGACCGACTCCGATCAGCCCACCCGACGCGTTGACCGGGCACCGTCCGTCGATCTCGACCAGGCCGCTGTCGATCGCCTGCCAGCTCTGGCCCGGCGGGGTCAGGCCGAAATGGTCGATCGCCATGTATTCGGTGGACGTGAAGCAGTCGTGCGTCTCGATGCCGTCCAGGCTTTCGACGCCGTTGATGCCCGCGCGTCGCCACGCATCGGTGATGGCCTTGCGCACGTGCGGGAACATGTATTCCTCGCCCTTGCTGCGTTCGAGCTTGTCGAGGAAGCGGATCCCGGCGTTGGTGTGACCCCAGCCCAGGATCTGCGGGAACTCGTTCACCTTGACGTTGCGGCGCACCGCATAGCGCTGCATGAAGCGGTCCGACGCCAGCACCACCGCGACCGCGCCGTCGGTGATCTGGCCGCAGTCCTGGCGACGCGTGCCCGGCTCGATCACGGGATTGAACTCGTCGTCGTCGGTGAACGTCTCGGCGCGGAACTTCCAGCCGCGGGTCTGCGCCAGCGGGTTGCGCTTCGCATTGCCCATGTTGATCTCGGCGATTCGGTTCAGGAAGCGACGGTCGAGGCCGTAGCGTTCGTCGTACTCCATCGCGATCCTGCCGAACACGGCCGGCCAGACGAACTTGCAGTCGAACCCCTCGTGACCCTGCCAGGACGCGGCGTTCTGCACCTGCGACGCCTGGTCGCCGGGCAGGTTCTTTTCCTCCTCGACGCCGAGCACCATGATGCAGTCGTAGCGTCCTGCTTCGATTTCCGCCGAGGCCGAGAGGATGCCGAGCGAACTGGAGGCACACGCCGCTTCGTGCCGCATCGCGGGCTTGCCGAAAAACTCGGGCTTCACCTGCGCGACCATGGCGGCGAGGTGGCCCTGGCCGCGATACAGCTCGCCGAAGGCGTTGCCGACATGGATCGCCTCGATGTCGTCGGGCTCGAGCAGGCACGATGCCAGCGCGCCGTCGATCGCCTCGCGCATCATGTCGGTGTAATCGAGTCCTTCGCGCGACCAGGCGCGCGCGAAATCGGTCTGATAACCGCCAATCAGGTGGATCGCCATGCCGTGCCCCTCGCTGCTACCGGTTCAGGATAGCGCATCAGTCCTATAATGCTAGTCACCCCCGAGACCGGCGACCTGCCCGCCCCGCACGATCACGCCGTGCGCCTCGCGATCCCAGGTATCGGCCGTCACGCCCTCGGCCCGCAGCCGGTGTTTTTCGATCTTCGCGGTGGGCGTCTTCGGCATTTCCGGGACGACCCGGATATAGCGCGGCAGCATGAAATGCGCCATGCGCGGGACGAGGAAGCGCAGCAGCGCGCGCGGTTCGACCACCTGGCCAGCGTTGGCCGTCACGACCAGCAGGACTTCGTCCTCGGATTCTGTGCTGGGCACTGGAATTGCGGCGGCCTCGAGCACCGACGGATGGCACAAGGCCTCGGCCTCGACCTCGAACGACGAGATGTTCTCGCCGCGACGACGAATGGCGTCCTTCATGCGGTCGACGAAGAAGAAATTTCCCTCGGCGTCGCGCTTGAACGCATCGCCGGTGTGGAACCAGCCATTGCGCCACACCGCCGCCGTCGCCTGCGGATTGCGATAGTAACCCTGGGTGATTTCCCATGGCCGCGACGCGCGGAGGACAAGCTCGCCAACGTTGCCGTGCGACACTTCGATGTCGTTCTCATCCACGACTCGTGCTTCCACCCCTGGGCGCGGCCGGCCGCACGTGCCGAGGACCTCGGGGTTGGCACCGGACCGGATCGGCACCGCCGTCTCGGTCATGTTGAACGCGGTGTGCATCTGCAGTCCATAACGTTCTGCGACGGCACGCGAGTCCTGGTTCCAGGGCACGGTCACCACGTTGCGCAGCGGATGCTCGCGATCACGGTCGCTCGGCGGCTGGCGCAAGAGGAACTGCGTCATTGCGCCGACCAGGCAACACCCGGTGATCTCGAACCGTCGAACGGTGTCCCAGAACGTCGCGGGCTTGAAACCGTCATAGAGGATGCAGGTCCCGCCCTTGGTCAGGCGGTCCATGACCGCGCCGGCGCCGCTGATGTGAAACAGCGGCAGGTTGGCCAGCACACGGTCGTCGGCATCGAAGTAGTCCATGCCCATCGCGCCACCGCACCAGGTCTGGATGTATGTGGAAATGACGGCTTTCGACGGACCGGTCGTTCCCGACGTCAGGATGATGAAGTTGGGGTCCCAGGGCTCGACGGGTCGTGACGGCTCCGCGCGATCGGGCGTGTGCAGAATCTCAAGGCCGTGGCACGTCAACGCCCCCCTGCCCGCAGCGGCGTTCCCGACGACGATCACGTCCCGCAAATTCGCCGTCTCGATCTCCTGCAATCGAGGTAGCAGACTCGCGTGCGCCACCATCACCTTTGCATCGGACAACTCGATGGCGTGCTGCAGCAATCGTCCGCGATAGCCGGTATTGATCGGCACGTGCACGGCACCCAGGTAGTTCGCGGCAAGCCACGCCAGGACGGCTTCGGCTGCGTTCGGCATCCAGCACAGCACGTGCGAGCCTTGCTCGACGCCGAGGGACCGCAATCCCGCTGCCGCCTGCTGAACGCGGTCCAGCGTGCCTGCGAACGTCCAGGCACTGCCGTCTTCGAACTCCAGGAAGTGCCTGTCGGGCCGTTCGTCGGCCCAGCGTCGCAGGAGATCTCTGACGACGCATTCGCTGCGGTCCGGAATCCTTGCATCGGCGTCCATCCTGCTAGGATGTCTGACGTCCGTTTGATAGCGCAAGCAAGTGAGAGACCCGCGATGACCTGGGAGCCGGAACTCGAAGAACTGCGGCAGCGACAGGCCCTGGCCCGCGAAATGGGCGGCCCCGAGAAGATTGCCCGGCAGCGCGCCGCCGGGCGCCTGACGGTGCGCGAGCGCATCGGCACATTGCTCGACGCCGGCAGCTTCCGCGAGATCGGCTCGATCACGGGCAACGGGACCTACGACGAAGCCGGCGCGCTACAGTCGTTGACTCCGACCAACTTTGTCTTCGGCCGCGGTCGCATCGAAGGTCGTCGCGTCGTCGTGGCTGGCGATGACTTCACCGTGCGCGGCGGCGCATCCGATGCTTCGATCATCGAGAAGCAGGTAGCAGCCGAACAGATGGCGCACGAACTGCGCCTGCCGATGATCCGCCTGATCGAAGGCAGTGGTGGTGGCGGTTCCATCAAGTCGCTCGAGGCGATGGGTTACACCTACGTGCCGTTCCTGCCGGGCTTCGAGCACATGGTGCGCAACCTCGCGACCGTGCCAGTCGTCAGTCTCGGCCTCGGTCCCATCGCGGGCTTCGGCGCCGCCAAGGTCGTGCAGAGCCACTACTCGCTGCTGGTGCGCGGCCAGTCGCAGATGTTCGTCGCCGGGCCGCCCGTCGTCGCCGCCGCGGGACAGAGGCTGACCAAGGAGGAACTCGGCAGCAGCCGCATTCATGCGTCGAACGGTGCGGTCGACGACGACGTGGGAAGCGAACAGGAAGCGTTCGAACGGGCGCGTCGTTACCTGAGCTACCTGCCGTCCTCCGTCCATGAACTGCCTCCGCGCCTGGCGAACGGCGACGATCCCGGGCGTCGCGAGGAATTTCTCGTGTCCACCGTCCCGCGCGACCGGCGCGAGGTCTATCGCATGCGCCCGATCATCGAGGCGATCGTCGACACGGGCTCGTTCTTCGAGATCGGCCGCCTGCATGGCCGCTCCGTGATCACTGGGCTGGCCAGGCTCGACGGCTGGCCCGTGGCCGTGATCGCGAGCGATCCGTTCGTGATCGGCGGACTCTGGACGGCGGCGAGTTCCGCGAAGCTCGAGCGGTTCGTGAACTTAGCGCAGACGTTCCACCTGCCGGTGGTGCATCTGGTCGACAACCCGGGGTTCATGATCGGCAAGCAGGCCGAGCACGAAGCCACTATCCGTGCGGGTGCCCGCGCGTTGACCGCGATTTACCAGGCTACCGTCCCCTGGTGCACGGTGATCATCCGCAAAGTGTTCGGCGTTGCGGGTGCCGGCAACCAGAATCACACGCGCTTCCACTATCGCTACGCGTGGCCATCGGCGGACTGGGGCTCGTTGCCGATCGAAGGCGGCATCGAGGCCGCCTACAAGGCCGAACTCGATGCGGCCGACGACCGCGCAGCGCTGGCTACCGAAATCACACAGCGCCTCAACCGCATGCGTTCGCCGTTCCGATCCGCGGAGAAATTCCAGATCGAGGAGATCATCGACCCGCGCGATACACGCAGGCTGCTCTGCGAGTTTGCGGATATCGCCGCACCGCTGCGCATGACGCAGCCGCTGGAGTTCGCCTACCGGCCCTGATATCGGCCCTGACGGCCTGCTCGACTCGCGGTGAGCCCGTCGGCCCGGAGCGCCCGCAATGGCGTAGCGCTAGTTGTGTCGGGGCGAATCGTGTCGCCGACGATTGCACAGGATCTTTACGAACGCTTCCGTCACACTGCGCTGCAGATCGTCTTCCTCGTCGACCTGCGCCAGGCTCGAGCCGTCATCGAAGAGCACGTCGACCTGGCAACGCGCACAGTGACCGCTGCGGCTCGCGCCCGGCTCTTCGTACAAGTCGACCTTGAGCGTATTGATGCGACGCCGCAGCGCCTGGGCCAGGCGCTCGGCCTCGTGATGGACGGCCATCCGCAGGTCGTCCGACAACTCGATCCCGTGGGTTGTGACTTCCGTTCTCATGGCTTCAGTCTCCCTGAATGCCACCGACCGATGTTCAGACTAAGTCTGCTCCGATTCGAAAGCAAAATCACCTCGCATCCGTTGCTTCCACACTGCAAGAACGTTCAGCGGCAGCCTAGGATGGACGTCTGTGGCCAATAGCGCATTCTGAAGGACCCTTCATGCGACGAAACTGCAGCCTCGTCGCCGGTGCAGGCGCACTGGCATGCCTGGTGTCCGCAGCCAGCGCGGGGGCCGACGCGCTCCTGACCCGCAATCAACATCCCTTCGTCATGTTGTACGGCTTGCCGATGCCGCTCGCTGCGCGGTTGCCGGGGTCCGGCTCTGGTCGCATCGGCGCAACCGTCAACTGGAGCAATTTCGCCACGACGGACACGACCGACCAACGCAGTTACACGCTCGATGGTGAAGTGTTCGAGGTTCGCGTGCAGGGAGAGCACGCCCTGGGCGAGCGCTTCGCCGTGCAGGGTGAACTGGCATGGCGGCAACTGAGCGGTGGCTCGCTCGACTCGCTGGTGGAGAGCTGGCATGAACTGTTCGGCCTGCCGGGCGGCTCACGCAACCGCCTGCCAGACGATGCATTGCTGATCGAATATCGTTCCGTTGAATCGACATTGCTGCGGGTCGACGATGAATCGTCAGGACTCGCCGACCTTCCCCTCTCGCTGGGCTACCAGTTGGCCGCGTCCGAACGCGGCGCAGTCGCAACGTGGCTCACGATCAAGCTGCCGACCGGCAAGGCCGAGGACCTCACTGGCAGCGGCGGCGTCGATGTCGCCCTCTCGCTGGCAGGTGAGCGGCAACTTTCCGAGCGCTGGCAACTGTTTGGGCAGGCCAACGTGGCTTGGCTCGGCAAGGGCGACGTGCTCGCGGACCTGCAACAGGACTTCGCAGGTTCGCTGCTCGCGGGTACGACGTGGAAAGCCTGGCGCGGCCTCGAGCTGACCGCGCAACTGGAAGCGAACACGGCAGTGATGGACACCGGCACCGACCTCGACGGCGACGCCGTCGTGCTCACGCTCGGCGGGTGCTACAGGACGGACGCCGGTTGGGCGTTTGATTTCGGCTTCAGCGAAGACCTGCAGATCAATGCGTCGCCGGACATCGTGTTCGTGCTTGGCGTTCAACGCACTTACTGACGACGCCCTAGCGCAGTCGCTCGTCGGGCAACAGGCGACCCAGTTCCTTCGCGACCACGCCGTAGCACTCGCACGCGCGCAACTCCAGCCCTGAGCGCTCCAGCACCGAGATGTGACCGCGCCGGTACTGAATGAGGCCAGCACGCTGCAGGTTCCCGGCAGCGGCAGTAATGCCCTCCCGCCTGACGCCGAGCATGCTGGCGACCAGTTCCTGCGTCATGACCAGCTCGCGCAACGGGGCTCGATCGAGCGTCACCAGCAGCCAGCGGCACAACTGTTGTTCCACCGAATGGTGCCGGTTGCAGACCGCAGCCTGGGACATCTGCGCCATGAGCGACTGCGTGTAACGCAGCAACACGCGCTGCATCAGGCCGGCACGGCCGAACTCGTCCTGCAGCAGGCGGCCCGCCAGCCTGTAGGCGTGGCCTGCGGTCTGCACTACCGCCGAGCTGGCCGTCGTGCCTCCACCCATGAACAGCGCAATGCCGACCACGCCCTCGTTGCCCACCCCGGCGGATTCGGCGCTGGCACCGGAATCCAGGACGTAGTGCAACGATACGATGGCCGTCGTCGGAAAGTACGCGTGCTGCAGTTGCGTGCCGGGGTCATAGAGCATTTCGCCGAGACGCAACGGGACCAGTTCAAGATGTGCCGCCAAACGCTCGAACTCGACCTCGGGCAGGACGGCGAGCAGGTGGTTCTGACCGGGACGGTGGAGTGATGCCATCGCTCTTGACGGACCTGGCAGCTATGGCCTGGCCGTGGTTTCGACGCCGATCCCGCGGTAGCCGATGAAGCGACAGGACTGGTTGAACATCGGTTCCCCGCTCACCCGAAATCGCTGCAATGAGCCGTTGGCGTCGGCACGGCTCAAGGCGAAGTCGATGAATGGCTGCCGCTCGGCGATCATGTCCAGCAGCGCCTTGCGCTCCACTTCGTTCCACCCCGTCGTCCCGTCGGCGCTGTTCGTGCCGACCAGCGGCTCGACCCTGATGCCGAGCATCTCGAGGACCGGACCGGACACCCTGGTGAAGTTGCCGTTCTCATCCTGCTCCCAGTACCAGTCAGAAGCCAGCTCGGTCAGGCTACGGTAGCGCGCCTCGCTTTCGCGTAACTCGGCGGTCCGCTCGAGCACCGCCTGCTCGAGTTGCGCGGCATAAGTCTCCAGCTTCCTGTACAGCAGCCGGACTTCCAGCATGTTGTGGATCCGTGTCTTGACCTCGACCAGGTCGAACGGCTTGCTGATGAAATCCCTGGCGCCGGCCTGCAGCGCACGCAATTTGTGGCCAGGCTGCGCCGTTAGCACGATGACCGGCAGGTAGCTGTCGGTCTCGCTCGTCTTGAGGCCTGCCATCACGGCGAATCCATCCATGCCGGGCATCTGCAGGTCGAGCAGGATCAGGTCGTAGCTGTTCTTGCGGTGCAGCGCGCAGACCTCCGTCGGGTTCGTGGTCGAGGCAACGCACGTATAGCCGGCCTCGACCAGCAATTGCTCGAGCAGTTGCACGTTGGCTTCCTGGTCATCGACGATCAGGATGCGCGAGCCGGCGATGTCGAGCTCGCTGTCGATCATGGCTTTGGCACACCGACGCGGGCCGATGGGGATTGCGCGAGTTTCAGTGCCAGGTCCAGGGTATCCATGAACTCGTTGACCTTGATGGGTTTGGTCAGGTAGCGGAAGAATCCTGCCTGCAGTCCCTTCTCGATGTCGCGGGGCATCGCATTGGCGCTCAGCGCCACCACCGGGATGTGCGCCGTCGCAGGATCTGCGGCCAGGATGCCGAGCGCCTCGATGCCACTGATCCCCGGCAGGTTGATGTCCATCAGGATGGCATCGGGCTGCGAGACACGGGCAATCTCGATGCCACGGCTGCCATCCCTCGCGATCAGCAGCTGGATGTCCGCCCGGCGTCCGATCAGGTCTTCCACCAGCATCAGGTTGGCCGGATTGTCTTCGACATAGAGCAAGGTGCGCAGTCGCGCGTCCGTACCGCTTGTCTCTGGCGCAAGGGCCGAGGTCTCGACCGCGCTGACCGCAGGTTGCGGTTCGGTCAGGTTCAGCTCGATCCAGAACACGCTGCCTTTGCCGACCTTGCTTTCCACGCCGATGACACCGCCCATCAGTTCCACCAGCCGCTTGGATACGACCAGGCCGATGCCCGTGCCTTCCTCGGTGGCCGCTGCCTGACCGAGCCGATTGAACGGCTGGAACAGTTGCGCGATGTCTGCAGGAGACAAGCCCTCGCCGGTGTCTTCGACGCAGA
>JBAVIQ010000010.1:0-1562 GCA_049687035.1 Steroidobacteraceae bacterium | reverse complement strand
TACCGGCTGGAACTTCGTCGGGAGTTGGCGCGGCACATGTCGCTTAGCCTCGTCGGGCTGCACAATTCGCGCAGCAGTAGCGACCCGAATACTGAGTATGACGAGACGCGCGGCTACTTCGTTTTCTCCTATTCGCTGCGCTGAACTGAAGCACCACGTTTCATGCTTAATGCGCTGTCATTCGACATCGAGGACTACTTCCAGGTCGCGGCGTTGTCTGCCGCCGTCAGCCGTTCGTCGTGGGAGTCGGTGCCACGGCGCGTCGACGGCAACACGCAGCTGTTGCTCGATACTCTGGCCCCCAGTAACACGCGCGCCACGTTCTTCTTTCTCGGTTGGGTGGCGGAACGGGAGCCGCAGCTGGTGCGGCGAGTAGTCGCGGCCGGGCATGAAGTGGCTTGCCACGGTTACAGCCATCGATTGGTGTACGAGCAGTCGCCCGCCGAGTTCCGCGAGGAAACACTGCGCTCCAAGGCGCTGCTCGAGGACCAGGCCCAGGTGCCGGTGCTCGGGTATCGCGCGGCCAGTTACAGCATCACGCGCCGGTCGCTGTGGGCACTCGACACGCTGGTCGAGGCGGGATTCGTCTACGACTCCAGTATTTTTCCAGTGCGACACGACATCTACGGCATCCCCGAGGCGCCCCGCGCACCGCACCTGATCCAGCGTGCGGGTGGAGGGCTCGTCGAGTTCCCACCCTCGACAGCGCAACTCCCAGGGGTGCGGTTGCCAGTCGCAGGTGGCGGCTATTTCCGAATCTTTCCCTACGGCGTCACGCGATGGGCCGTGCGCCGGGTCAATGCCGAAGGCCTGCCATTCATCTTCTACCTGCACCCGTGGGAGGTCGATCCCGGCCAACCAAGGGTGCGGGCCAACTGGTTGTCACGGTTCAGGCACTACACGAATCTCGCACGCTGCGAAGCGCGCCTGAAGAAACTGCTGGTCGAGTTCCAGTTCGCGCCGGCCCGGGAAGTATTGGAGGCACACGGATGGATCCGCGACGGCCAGGTTGCGGTCAGGGACGACGCTGCGGCGCCCTCCGATGCTTATCTGCAGGACACGAGAGACTATGTGCGGACTCGCGGGAATACACCTGGACTCGCCGGAAGCGACGCCGGACCGGCCCATGCTGCAACGCATGGTGTCGGCCATCCGGCACCGCGGCCCTGACGGCTCCGGATTCCACCTCGAGCCCGGTCTCGGCCTCGGCCACGCCCGGCTGAGCATCATCGACCTCGCGGGCGGCGCGCAACCCGTCCACAACGAGGACCAGTCGATCTGGATCTCGTACAACGGCGAGGTGTTCAACTACATCGAGCTGCGCCGCATGCTCGAGCAGCGCGGCCACCGTTTCTACACCCACACCGACACCGAGGTCATCGTCCACCTGTACGAAGAGCACGGTGACGATTTCGTGCAGGAACTGAATGGCCAGTTTGCTTTCGCCTTGTGGGACAGGCCGCGCCGCCGGTTGCTGCTGGTGCGCGATCGCACCGGCATCCTGCCCTTGTATTACACGCGGACTTGCGACGGCGTGCTGTTCGCGTCCGAGGTCAAGGCAC
>JBAVIQ010000009.1:0-5257 GCA_049687035.1 Steroidobacteraceae bacterium | reverse complement strand
GCCGCTGGGTCCATGCCGGCCTGATCGGCGTGATCGAACGCACCCGCTTGCGCGCCTTGAGCAAGTAAGCGCCTGCCAACGGCGACGCGATGATCGGACCGCGGCGCTCGAGCCAGCTGTCCTCGTGCATGCCGAACATGCGCTGCGTCCAGGGCGGCGCGAACAGGTAGCGCCGCGTAGAGACGACCTCGAAACCTAGCAAGCCGAGCCAGTCGCGCGTGCGGTGTTCGCTCATCATGCGCGCCGCATGCGGTGGAAACTGACCGCTCGATGCAAAGTGGTGCCGAACGCCCCAGGTGCTCCATGGATTGAAGGCGCAGATCACCAGGTTGCCCTCGCCGACCAGGACGCGGTCGACCTCGCGCAGCAATTCGTGCGGACGCGGCGCATGCTCGAGTGTGTGCGGCAGCAGCACCGCTTCCACCGAATTGGTGGCGATCGGGAGCGCGTCGAAGTGGGCCCGGATCGCGCCGGGACCCGCCGCATCGGGCGCGATGCAACTGCGGTGCTGCGTGCGGGCCGCCTCACAGAGCCGAGCAGGATCGCCCCAGCAACCGATCTGCAGCAGTTCGAAGCCGACGACGTCGGCCAACTCGTCCTGCAGCAGCCGTGTCTCGAGCGCGAGCACGGCCGCACCGAGCGGGGACTCGAGCCAGTGGTCTGCGACGGGGTTTGCGGTCATGCGCCCAAGGATAGCCGTAAGTCCCTGCAGGAATTCGAAAAAACGTGGCCTGTCATATGGAATTTTTCGCCCCGAACGGCTCTAATACGCCCGCCCGGACTCATTGGCCCGCGGACGACGAAGGAGTCCCCAGCAGCATGCTGCAAGTGAGCCCGGTGCGGGCGTTCTCGGACAACTACATCTGGCTGATCCGCGCGCCGGCCGACCCGGCCGCCGCCGTGGTAGTTGATCCAGGTGACGACCGCCCGGTGGAACAGGCATTGCAGGCACAGGGACTGCGACTCGGCGCGATTCTGGTCACGCATTACCACGCCGATCATGTCGGTGGAGTCGAGGCACTGGCAACACGGCATGGCGCACCGGTGTTCGGGCCGGCTCGCGAGCAAATGCCCTGCGCGGCACAGGCCCTGGACGATGGAGGCAAGGCTTCACTTGAAAACTTCGGGCTCGAATTCAAAGTGATGGCGGTCCCTGGGCACACGCTCGGACACATTGCCTATGCGGGCCACGGGGCGCTGTTCTGCGGCGACACCCTGTTCAGCGCTGGTTGTGGCCGCCTGTTCGAAGGCACGCCTGCCCAGATGCTCGACTCGCTTGACCGCCTCGCCGCCCTGCCCGATGCCACGCGCGTCTTCTGCGCACACGAATACACGCTCTCGAACCTCAAGTTCGCAGCCGCCGTCGAGCCCCACAACGGTCACGTTCGCGACACTCTGGGCGACGTGCAGCAGCGCCGCGACCGCGACGAAATCACACTGCCATCCACCCTCGGACGCGAGCGCCTCATCAACCCCTTCCTGCGCAGCCGCGAACCTGCGGTACGCGCCGCGGCCGAACGACATGCGGGTCACCCGCTGCCCGAGGCCGTCGACGTGTTCGCCGAAGTGCGGCGTTGGAAAGACGGATTCCGCTGAGCCGAAATGACACGAACCAAAACACATCCGTCCTGGCTCGCCGTCGTTGCAGCGGCTGCGCTGCTCGCCGGTTGCGCCACGACCGACTCGACCTACTCGAGCCTGCCGCCTGCGCCGGATCATCCCGGCCCGCAGGCGCCGATGGACCGCTCGACGGTCACGATCCCGGGCTCCTTCAGCACCGCTCGCGAAGTGCCGCACATGCCGCCGGAGCAGTACGCAGACCTGCTCGACCGCATTCGCGACGGCTATGCGCTGCCGGACGTCGCGCATTACGCGGTCGACCGCGAGGTCGAGCTCTATCGGAAGAACCCGGAGTTTCTCGACCGCACGTTCAAGCGCGGCGGGCGTTACCTGTACTACATCGTGCAGGAACTCGAGAAGCGCAACCTCCCGCTCGAACTGGCACTGCTGCCGGTCGTCGAAAGCGCGTTCAATCCCGTCGCCTATTCACGCAGCCGCGCCTCGGGCCTGTGGCAGTTCATCCCGTCGTCCGGCAAGCATTACGGCCTCGAGCAGAACTGGTGGATCGACGAGCGTCGCGACGTCATCGAAGCCACGGGTGCCGCACTCACCTACCTGCAGTACCTCAACACGTATTTCGCCGGCGACTGGTGCCTCGCGATCGCGGCCTACAACGGCGGCGAAGGCACCGTCAGCAGCGCCGTGCGTCGCAATCAGTCGGCGGGACTGCCGACAGACTTCTTCAGCCTGAACCTGCGTGCCGAGACCCGCGACTACGTGCCGAAGCTGCTCGCCATCAGCCGCATCGTGCGCAATCCGGAAGCCTACGGCCTGTCGTTCGCGGCGATCCCGAACCAACCATTCTTCGAAGCCGTCGAACCAGGCCGCCAGGTGCACCTCGAGCAGGCGGCCCAGCTGGCCGGCATCACCCGCGAAGACATGTTCGCGCTGAACCCCGGCTACAACCGCATGACGACGCCGCCGAACGGCCCGCATCGGCTGCTGCTGCCGATCCCGAACGCGCAGACATACCGTCAGGCAATGCTCGACCAGTCGCTCGTCGACCAGAGCAGTGTCGCCATCGCAGCCGTCGAGCCGCCCCCGGAAGTTCGCCACAGGGTCCGCCGTGGCGAGACCCTCAGTACGATTGCCCGCCAGTACGACGTGCCGATGCTGGCCATCCAGCAGGCCAACGACATCCATGGCTCGGTCATCCACCCGGGCGATTCGCTGCTGATTCCGGCCGGGTTCGCCGGCTCGACCGCGACGCTGGCCGCGCTGGCCGCACCGCGTGACGACATCACGGCCCAGCTGCCGGAACACCAGAAACCCGCGGCCTCGAAGAAGCCCAAGGTGCATGTCGTGAAGTCGGGCGACACGCTGTGGGGCGTGTCGCGCAAGTACGGCGTCACCATGCCTGCGCTCGCTTCCGCGAATGGCCTGTCGAGCAAGGCTGGACTCGTCCCTGGCGCGCGACTTGAAATCCCGGGGACGGGCGGCACCGGCACGCGGACCGCGTCCAGCAGCGCGAAGGAATCGAGCCGCGTGACGTACAAGGTCAAACGCGGCGACACGCTCTCCGAGATCGCCGACCGCTTCGACGTCAGCGTGCGTGAGCTCATGACCTGGAACCGCCTGCGGCAATCGTCGTCGCTCCGCGCGGGCCAGCGTCTCGTCGTCTATACCGACTCAAGCCGGCAAACCGGAGGCTGAACATCGTGGGATTCCTGACAGGCAAGCGGGCCCTCATCGTGGGGCTCGCCTCGGAGCGTTCGATCGCCCATGGCATCGCAGCGGCGATGCACCGGGAGGGCGCGGAGCTTGCGTTCACCTACCAGAATGACCGACTCAAGGATCGCGTCCTCGGGATGGCGCAGGCTTTCAATTCAGCGATCACGCTGCCGATGGATGTCGCCTCCGATGCAGAGATCGACACGGCGTTCGCAGGCATCCGCGCAGTCTGGGACTCGCTCGACATCATCGTGCACTCGGTTGCTTTCGCGCCGCGTGAGGAGCTCGCCGGCACGTTCGTCGACAGCACGACACGCGATGGCTTCCGCATTGCGCACGAAATCTCGAGCTACAGCCTGACCGCGCTGGCGAAGGCCGGCAAGCCGCTGATGCAGGGCCGTGCGGGCGCGATCATCACGCTGTCCTACCTGGGCGCCGTGCGTTCGATCCCGAGCTACAACGTGATGGGCCTTGCCAAGGCGAGCCTCGAAGCGAACGTGCGCTTCCTTGCGGCCGATCTCGGACCGCAGGGCATCCGCGTGAATGCAATTTCGGCCGGGCCGATCAAGACGCTGGCGGCGGCAGGTGTCAGTGGTTTCCGCAAGATGCTGACCCAGGTGGCCGCCGCAACGCCCCTGCGCCGCAACGTGACGACCGACGAAGTTGGCAATGTGGCTGCGTTCCTGTGCTCCGACCTCGCGTCGGGAATCACCGGCGAAATCGTCTACGTGGACGCCGGGTACAGCCACGTGGGGATGAGTTTCGCGGAGTAGGAAGGGGAGGAAGTTGAGGAAGGCCAGGAAGGCCAGGAAACAGCGCGGCTGAACGGCGAGCTTCTGGCCAGAAATCGTGATCGCAGCGAATTCGATTGAGTACTTATGATGACTGCATGGAGCAGCTATCCAGGCTCAATTACAAAGACCTGATTCTCTGGCGCAAGGCAATGGACCTCGCGGTTGTGGTGCATCAGTCCTGCACAACTTTCCCGCGATCTGAGATTTATGGCTTGGTCGCCCAACTGCGCCGTCCAGGATATCGATCCCCTCGAACATCGCCGAGGGGTACGCGCGCAGATTCAAGAAGAAGTACATCTACTTCCTTCATGTCGCTCGTGGATCAATGGCTGAACTGGAAACACAGCTCTTGCTGGCGCAACGCGTGGACTACCTGCCGGAAAGCGAGGTAACCGATCTACAGGGCCAAATCGACGAAGTCGGACGCATTCTGCATGCGGTCGTAGCGGGCTTGCGCCGTCGCCAAGGGTAGCCCTTCTACCCTTCATGGCCTTCATGGCCTTCCTGGCCTTCCTGGCCTTCCCGGCCTTCCCACCCTTCCTGCCCTCCCTCACTCCGCCGCAAACAGCTTATCGTTCCGCTTGATCTTCGCGGTGCGGCGCAGCTCGGTCAGGTAGGCATCGAACTCGATCGTCGCGATCTGCGTCGCGAGGTTCTGCGCTTGCTCGGCGAGGTTGCCGCCAAACGCGGCGGGCGTGCCCGGATTGGCCGATGACACGACGAAGACGGCGGGATCGCCGCTCGCGAGCGTGGCTACGCCTGCACTCACCTTACCCGTGCCTGCGGGACGCGGCGCCTGGAAAATCGCCTGCAGCAGTTCGGGCACCATCGGTGCGGCGCCTTCTGCGGTCGGGCCCTGACGGCTCACCGACTGCGAGGCTGTCGGCGTCGAGCCGACCGACCCCGCGGCCGTCGCCAGCGGCTCACCTGCATTGACGCGCTTCGCCAGGGCAGTGGCGGCCTCGGTGGCCGCAGCACGCGCCTTGTCCTCGCGCAGGCGGGTCACGATCTGTTCCTGCACCTGGGCCAGTGGCAGCTGCGTCGACGGCTTGTGATCGGTGACGCGCAGCACGACGACGCTGTCCTCGCCGATCGGCACCGGCTGGCTGTTCTGGCGCTCCTGCAGCACTTCATTGCTGAACGCCGCCTCGATCACCTTGCGGTCGTTACCG
>JBAVIQ010000008.1:0-3249 GCA_049687035.1 Steroidobacteraceae bacterium | reverse complement strand
CCGCATGGACGCGGCGCCCGGAGCCCCCAGGGACGGGTTTAAGGCGTCCCGCGTGACGAACCCGCGGGCACGAGCGGCCCGCTCACTGTGCCATCTTTCGTCGCCGATCCGCTGTGGGATCCTGTCGGGCCGACGCGGGAGCGTGTCAGCGCGAGCGAGCCGGAGCCGCCGCCAGCTCCGCGAGATCCGGTTCACCAAGCCGCTCGAGCATCGCCGCGCGCGCTGCGTCCCGCAGTTCATCGGGTTCACGCCCATCGCCGTCGATCGACGGCAGGATCTCGATGCGGATCGTCCCTGGCATCGGCACGATCGCGCCGTTGGGCATTGATCGACGCGTACCATGAATTACGGTCGGCACCAGCGGCATACCGCCACGAGCCGCAGCCACGAATGCGCCGATGTGGAACCGCTTGAGTCCGACGACCGAGTCGAACGTGCCTTCGGGGAAGAAGACGAGGGAGTAACCTTGCTCTGCGCGCTGCATCACCCGCCGTGCGCCGCGCTGCCGGCCGCCGGCGGAGTGACGATCCACGAATTCCGCTCCAATACGCCGCAGCAGGAATCCCATGACCGGCATGTCGGCCGCCTCGCGCTTGACCACGAAGCTGAAGCGCGGCGGCAGGCCCGCCTGCATCACGACGCCGTCGAGGTAGCTCGTATGGTTCGCCACCAGCACGCATGAGCCCTCAGGCAGATGCTCGAGGCCGCTTATCCGTAGTCGCAGGCAGGCGAGGGCGAGCCAGAGACGCGCGACCCACCGAGTGGAGGAACGACGCCAGTGCAGCGACGGCAGCAGTAGAGCGAGCAGCGAAGCTAACGACAGGAGCAGGAAGAGCAGCGTCAACGAGTACGTGCCGAAGACGAGGCGGAACAGCCAGCCCAGTACGCCGCCCGAGCGCGGTGCGGCGGAAACTCTCACGGCGGCGGCACCGGGCGCGCCGAAGTGCGAGCGGTCTTGTCTTTGGTGGCAGTGGAATTCGTGCGCAAGCTCGCGGCAATCCCGGTGACGTTTGGGGGAGACTGGTTCGCAGTGGACCGATCCCAGGCGCCAGTCTGCCGGGACCCCGGCATTCTGTGAATCAGTTCCAGTTATGTTAATGGCACCCCTTGAATTGTGAGAGGGGTCACGACGGGCGGCAGAAGGCGGCTCGCATACTGCGTGCTACGTAAAGCCGCGAGGTTCCATGAGCACTGCAGTCAAGTCGAGCTTCCTGTCCCGATCGCGCACCAGCGACGGCGGCAAAGCGTCCCAAGGGCCCGGTCCGATCGACCGGTTCCTCGACGCCGTGTGGATGGAACGCGGCCTGTCACCGAATACGCTCGCGGCGTATCGGGCGGACCTCACCGCTCTCGACCGCTGGCTCGACGAGCACTCAGGCGACCTCGAGCACGCGCAGCGCGGCGACATTCTTTCGTTCATGGCTTCGCGAGTGCAGGCGGGCGCCCGACCGCGTTCGACCGCGCGCCAGCTCTCAAGCTTCCGCCGCTTCTACCGTTACCTGGTTCGTGAGGGTGCCTTGCGCGAGGACCCCACCGCGCAGATCGCGATGCCCAAGGTCGGCCGTTCGTTGCCGAAGTCGCTCATGGAGGAGGAAGTCGAGGCCCTGTTGGCCGCTCCGGCCGTGAGTGACCCGCTCGGGCATCGTGATCGGACCATGCTCGAGGTGCTGTATGCCACCGGGCTGCGCGTCTCTGAACTCGTGAACTGCTCGCTCGCGCAGGTGAACCTGAACCAGGGCGTGCTGCGCATCGTCGGCAAGGGCGACCGCGAGCGGCTGATCCCGCTCGGCGAGGAAGCCGTGCAATGGGTGCAGCAGTTCCTGCAGGGTCCGCGCGTCGAGATCCTGCTCGAGCGGCAGACCGATTACCTGTTCCCGACGCGCCGCGGCGACCGCATGACGCGCCAGGCCTTCTGGCACATCATCAAGCGCTACGCGCGCAAGGCGGGCATCGAGCGTGAACTCTCGCCGCACACGCTGCGCCACGCGTTCGCCACGCACTTGTTGAACCACGGCGCCGACCTGCGCGTGGTGCAGATGCTGCTCGGCCACAGCGACCTGTCGACGACGCAGATCTACACGCACGTCGCCCGCGAACGCCTCAAGGACCTGCACTCCGAGCACCACCCGCGCGGCTGACCAGCGCGCGGCTCTGCTAGACTCCGCCCGCCCCGCGGGACTGTCTGGTTGCGGGCGCGGGGACTCACTGAACCTGCGGCCGTGGCGACTGTCCTAGAACCACCACTCCAGGGATAGAACGCCGCATGCGCCGCCGCACTCCAGTCCGCCCGATTGCCGCCGCCTTCTGGCTCGCCGCTTCTGCCGCGGCCTTGCTCGCCCTCGCGCCGATTTCCAGCGCACTTGCGGCCACGGGCGACAAGCAGCCCACGGCCACGGCTCAGAAGCTGGCTCCGGCTGCCAACGCCAAACCGGCTGCAACCAGTGCCCCGGTCGTGATCCCGGCCGACGTGCGTGCGCGCATAGTCGCAAAACTGCCTGGGGTGCAGGCGTCCGACGTCGCGACCTCGCCGATTCCCGGCCTCTACGAAGTCACGATGGGCGGATTGATCGCCTATGTCAGTGCCGACGGCAAGTACCTGCTCAGCGGCAACGTCTACGACCTCGACACGCAGGTGAATCTGACGGCCTCACGGCAGAACACGGCCCGCTCCAAGGCGCTGGCGGCGGCGTCCGAAAGCAACATGATCGTGTACGGCCCCGCGACCGCGAAGATGACGGTCACGGTGTTCACAGATGTCGACTGCGGCTTCTGTCGCAAGTTCCACAGCCAGATCGCCGACATGAACAAGGCGGGCGTGCGTGTTCGCTACATGTTCTATCCGCGCACCGGCCCCGGCACGGAGTCGTGGACCAAGGCCGAACAGGTCTGGTGTGCCGCGGACCGCCGCGAAGCACTCACGCGGGCGAAGAAGGGCGAGGCGGTCAAGGGCAAGACCTGCGGCGACGCCGCGGTCAGATCGCAGTACGAACTGGGATCGGACCTGGGCGTGGAAGGCACGCCCGCGATCTTCACGCAGAATGGCGACTACATCGGCGGCTATCTGACGCCGCCCGAACTGGTGCATGCCATCCAGGAATCGCAGAAGACGGCGGGTGCTGCCCGCTGAACTCCAGCCACGCCGTCGCGCGTGAGCCTCAGCGCTCGAGGTAGCTCAGCTTGCCGGGGCGGCCGTCCCATTCCTTGGCGTCCGCAGGCGCGTCCTTCTTTTCGGTGATTACCGGCCACTGC
>JBAVIQ010000007.1:0-6543 GCA_049687035.1 Steroidobacteraceae bacterium | reverse complement strand
GCAGACACGCGCGCGCCAGGACATGCTGGATCGAACACCTGACACACCGCGCCTGAGCGACCTTTTGCGTCGAGCGGAAAAGGTCGCACGGCGCAAGCAGCCGTCACAGTACCGGTTACCCCCCGCTGCAGCGGGCGGGCGAGTTCATAAGTCGAGCTTGCCGCCGTAGCCGGTCAGTTCGAGGTAGCCGCGGCCGGCTTCCTTGCCGGTCGCCTCGTCGATGAGGCGGATCGGGCCTTCCCAATACAGGATCCCGGTCGTAGGCCGTGAATCGAGCTCGGCATCGAGCAGCAACGGCTCGACGCGATAGCGCCGGTCACCGACCTGCACCCGCCATTGAACCGGGTACGTCACACCGGTCCGTGGGGAACGCCAGTGCTGCAGCGGCGTCCAGCCAACCGTGTCGGGACCAAACGTCCGCAACTCTCCCGTTACACCGGGAGAAGTTGCGCGCAGCGCGGGTGACGGCCGCCGCATCGTAGCGCTTGCCCAGCGTTCACCGCCCTGCTGGTCGCGCATGCGAAAGGCCATGAGCGCCCCACCGTCGGCCATGTTCACGCCCAGCCAATCCCATCCGAGCGCACTCTCGTCCACGTAATCGCTCGACCATTCATGGTCGAACCACGCCTGCCCACTGACTTTCAGTGTGCTGCCACCCACCTTCACTTCGCCGCTGACCGCAAGCTGCGGCAGGCTGTAGTAGTAACTCGCCGCGCGCGGGTCCGGCCCTTTGCGACTGAAGCCGCGCTCACCCTGCAGCAACGGCGGCTGCGTCGACGCGAGCGTGAGTTCGAAGTCGAAGTCCTCGCCATGAACTGCCGTGACATACCGACCGGGCCCCACCTGCCGAATCGACCAGTCGTCCAGCTTCACGTCCAGCTGGCCCTCGTGTGCATACGCCAGGTCGAACCCTGTCCGCGCGCTGCGTTGCGCATGATGCAGCTTGCCGTCGGCCGGGTCGGCCAGCGCCGCATGCGCGAACAGCACCTGCCGCGGCGCGAAGCTGCTCGGGTTGTCGGCCGCGAGGCCGGTGCGCACGCGAAAGAACGTAACCTGGAAACCGCGCGGCGCTTTCACTTTGCTCACGGCGTCATCGATGTGGCCCGTGACGTACCACCATTCGATGCGATACTCGGGGTGACTGCCTTCGTCGCGCGGGAAGACGAATTCGTAGCCGGGAACGACCGGTGGATACGCGACTTCTGCAGCGGCGCCGACCGGGACGATGAATGGCGGAAAGGCGAGGAAGGTGAGGAAAGCGCGCAGGCCCTCACGCCAACTCTCGCCCGCTCCAGCGGGAGTGAGAGCAAGTCGACGCAAACTCACCAGTCCTCCTTGACGGCGCGGACGACGTCCTCACCCATTGCGCGACGTCCGCTGAAAGCCGCCGTTGCAGCGGCCGCGCCGATCAACACGAGGCTCAGGATCGCCAGCAGGCTCCAGGGCACGTGCACGTCCATCGTCCAGTGAAACGACTGCCGGTTGACGACGAAGATCAGGATCATGCTGACGATCGCACCGACGACGAGGCCCGCCGCAACTCCGATCGCACCGAGCGCCGCACCTTCGAATGCGAGCATGCGTCCGATCTCTCGGCGCGTAACGCCAAGATGTCGCAGCATGCCGAACTCACCGCGCCGGGCGAGCACCTGCGAACTCGTGCTGGCACTGATGCCGAACAGGCCGATCAGGACGGCGACGGCTTCGAGCAGGTACGTGACGGCGAAGGTGCGGTCGAACAGTGCGAGCGAGCGCTTGCGGATCTCACCGGGAATGGCGACGTCGTAGTCACCACTGCGCGCGATGGCGTCGCGCAGCCGCCCGCTGAATTCCGCGGCGTCGGTGCCTTCGCGCAACCAGAGGGCTGCGGTCGTCGCGGTGCGCTCACCGCTCAACGCGATGAAGGTTGCGCGGTTCATGACGATCGATCCACCCGGACGCTCGTAATCGCGCCAGATGCCGCGGACGGTTGCGCGCACGACTTTGCCACCGAGGGCCAAGTCGAATTCCGTGCCAAGATCGAAACCGCGCAGGTCCAGCGCAGCCTCGGAAGCCCACACCGGAATGGCTCCCCGCGGCGCAGGCCCGGTAGCCGAGCGTCGAATCGGAATCACCTGGTCGGCCGTGGGTTCGTTGATCGGACGCGCGATGATGGTGAGAGGCAGTCGCTCGCCGGGCAGCAGCACGTCCTGGAATTTCACGAAGTCCACACGGGCAATCTCGGGCAGTGCGGTGATGGCCCGCTGCGCGTTGACATCCAGGTAGGCACCCGTTGCGGCGGAGCCCGCACGCACGTAGAGATCCGCGGGCAGGATGCGCTGCATCCACGCCTCGAGCGACATGCGGAACGAGAAGACCATGATCGCCATCGCGACCATCAGGCTGAAGCTGACGAGGACGGCGGCGATACTCACGGTGGCACGACGCGCGGTTCCGCGCAGCTGCGCAACGGCCACCTGACGCCATGCGGGTCCGTCGGTACGCAGGCGGGCGAACACGCTTGCTGCAATGCTCGGTGTCAGGAACACGGCTCCCAGCAGCAGGCACGCGATCGACACGTACCCCGGCAGCGCAATCCCTTCGAGCGGCGGCAATGCGAGCGCGAGAATGCCGGCTGCGAACAAGACGAGCGCGATCTTGCCGTGCGTACGCGGCGCCAGCGGAGCCTCGTCGCCTGCCTTCAGCGCCGCGGCCGCCGGCACGGACGCTGCTTCGCGAGCAGGCCCGAACGTGGCGACCAGCGCCGCACCAACGCCGAGCAGAAAAAACACGAGGTACTCGCCCGCGCTGACGTTAAGCGCAGGCGCGACGCCACGAAAGTAGCCGGCCCCCAGGTCCGCGCCGAAGGCGGCGAGCCCTGTACGTGCGACGAGCGCGCCGAGCAGGACGCCACCTACGGCGCCGAGCGCACCCACGATCACTCCCGACAGCAATGACGCGGCGAGTTGTTCGCGCACCGTCATGCCCATTGCGTGCAGCAACGCGATTTCGCGGCGGCGGCGCGCCACGGCGAGCGATTGCGTTGCGTAGACCAGGAAGGCGCCGGTGAAGAGCGCGACGAGCGCGAGCGCCGTCAGGTTCGAGCGATAGGCGCGGGTCAGGCGCACGGCGTCGTCCGTCGCCTCGCCCGGCGTGACGATCTGCGCCCCCGGCGGCAGCAGTGCCGCAATGGCGTTGCGAACGGACTGCCGATCGGCTTGCGGCGCGAGCCGAAGATCGACGCGATCGAGCCGCCCCAGCCGTTGCAGTCGCCATTGCGCCTCACCGATGTCGAGTAGACCGACTGGCTGGCGATACGCCCCGGGCGGCAGCACCCCCGCCACGCGGAAGCGCAACCGGTCGAGCGCTACCTGCACGTCGAGGTCGTCACCGACCTCGAGTTCCAGCGACTGCGCGGCCGCGGGACTCAACCAGACCGAATTTTCGGCAAGCAGCCCCTGCCCTTGCCGCTCGGTTGTCGCGCCGGTGCCAGCCAGCGCGGGTTGCATCTGTATCGCGCGGAATGGGTCGATGCCGATCAGCTTCAGGTTCCGCTCACGCCCCGGCAGTCGAACCTGCACTTCGACGACCGGACTTGCGGCAGCCACGCCGGGCACGCGCATGAGCCGCGGGAACAACGACTCGTCGAAGCCGGCGCCCGGCGACTGCACAGTGAAATCCGCGAGGCCGAACAACGAGCGCGACGCACCCTGCACTTCGTCGGCGGCGACGCGATTGATCAGATAGACCGAGAAACCGAGCGCAACGCCGAGCGCAATCGCGAGGACGGCCAGCATGGTGCGGCCCGGCGCCTGGCGCAGCGGGCCGAAGGCCGCGGCATCGAGCAGCGACAGCCGGGCCCGCAGCGCATTCCTCCCGAGGGGCAGCGTCTGTGCCACGGCGCTCATGTCCGCAGCGTCAGCCCGGCACGCGTGAGTTCGTAGACGCGGTCGGTTGAAGCTGCAGCCGCCGCGGAATGCGTGACGAGAATGCCCGCCGCGTTGTCGCGCTTGATCTGGGCGCGCAGCACTTCGAGGATCATCGCCGCGTTGTCGGGATCGAGGTTGCCCGTCGGTTCGTCCGCGAGCACCAGCGCGGGACGGTGCGCCAGCGCGCGCGCCACGGCGACACGCTGCGACTCGCCGCCGGACAGCTCACGCGGGAAACTGGACGCGCGGTCGGCCAGGCCCACGGCTGCGAGCAGTTCCATCACGCGCTCGTCGACTGCGCGACCCGCCCGTCCGTTCAGCGCCAGCGGCAAGGCGACGTTGCGGGCGACGCTCAGGTGCGGCAACAGATGGAACGCCTGGAACACGAATCCCATGCGGGTACGACGGACCTGGGTCCGGCCCTCCTCGCCAAGCCTGGCGAGGTCACGCCCTTCGAGCAGCAATTGTCCGCTGTCGGGGATATCGAGCCCCGCGATCAGGTTCAGCAACGTGGACTTGCCGACGCCGGATTCGCCGACGATCGCAACGTACTCGCCCGGCGCGACGGTGAGCGCCACGCCGTCGAGCACGCGGCGGCCGGCCGGGCCGCCAAAGGACTTGGAAACGTCGCGGAGTTCGAGCATGGGATCCAATCGTAGGCGTTGTGCCGAACGGATTCATGGTCTTGCAATCCCGGCGCAGCCCGCGGACGGGGTCGCTGCCCGTTCACGGCACCCAGCTCGCCGGTTCGCCCGGTCTCAGGCGAGGCGCTCCGCGAGGTAGGCGACGCACTGGTCGAGACTCGCAAGATTCGCATAGTCGGTCTCCGGCACGTCCACTCCGAACTCGCGATGCAGTGCGATGGCGAAGTTGAGCGTGTCCATCGAGTCGAAGTCAAACTGGTCGCGGAAGGCGATGCCGGGGATCACCGAGTCCGCCTCGACGTCGGGTGCGATCGCCGTCACCAGCTCGAGAACGCGGTGCGCGAGTTGCTCACGGTTCATGACGTGACCTTCACAGCTTCGCCGGATCGGCCAGCAGCGCGGCAATCCGCGCCAGGAAGTGCGCGCCGAGCCGCCCGTCCGTGACCCGATGGTCTGCGCCGAGCGACAGCATCAGCACTTGCCGCGGAACGATCCTGCCATCGACGACCCAGGGACGCTCTGCGACGGCGCCGGCGCCGACAATCGCGACCTGGGGCGGCTGGATGATGGGCAGCACCGTCTCGACCGAGGAGTCGCCGAGGCTGGTCAGGATGATGGTGGGTGCGGCGAGCTCGCTGGCACGCAGTCTCCCGGCTCGCGCGCGTGCGACAACATCGCGAAACTCGTCCATCAGCGCGGCAAGCGGCTTGGTCGCAGTGTCCATGAGGGCCGGCGCAACGAGCCCACCACCGCGCAATGCGACCGCGACGCCGACGTGCACGACTGGACTGTCTTCGTAACGGCCGTTGCGATGGAAGCCGCTGAAGCCGGCGTGATCGCGACAGGCCAGCGCCACCGCCTTGAGCAGCAAAGCCGCCAGCAGCAGTCGCTCGGTCACGGGCACTGCGGCGTTGTGTGCCGCGAGCCAGTCGACGGCGGGCGACATATCGACCGTCGTGGTCAGGTAGTAATGCGGAATCTCGCGCTTCGAGCGAGACATTGCGGCTGCGATCGCCGCGCGCATGCCTTCTGCTCCCGCGCCCACGCCTGCAGGAGAGGGCCCCGCCCGCTCGACATCCTGGACCGTGATCGCACCCTCCGGTCCGGTGCCGCGCAGCGACACGACATCGACGTGCAACTCCTGCGCGCGCTTGCGCGCTGCAGGCGAGATCTTCACGCGCTGTTGCATGGCCTCTCCCGCACCCTCTCCCGCTCGCGTGCGAGAGGGCGCCGGGACCAACTCCGGCGCAGGAGCGGGTGCCTCGGTATCGAGCAATGCCAGCACGGTACCGACCGGGACGCGGGTCCCCGTCGGCACCAGAAGCTCACGCACGATGCCGTCGACGAACACCTCGACGTCGATCGCGCCCTTGTCGGTCTCGACCACGGCTACGACGTCGCCGCGCTTGCAGCGGTCGCCTGGCCCCACGTGCCACTCGACGAGCGTGCCCGCCTCCATGTCGGCGCCGAGCGCGGGCAGGCGGAACTCAGACTGCATGGCCAAGCAGCCTCCGCACGGTGCCCACGATACGCTCGCAACCGGGCAACGCGGCGTCCTCGAGGTGCTTCGGGTACGGGATGGGCACTTCCTCGGTGCAAACCCGCGCAATGGGCGCATCGAGGTCGTAGAAACCCTGCTCGACGATGCGTTGCCCGATCTCCGCCGCGAGACTGCACGTGCGCCAGCCTTCATCGACGATGACGACCCGGCGCGTCTTGCGCACCGAAGCCAGCACCGTCGCATCGTCCAGCGGCCTGAGGCTGCGCAGGTCGACGATCTCGGCATCGATCCCGTCCTGCGCGAGCACTTCGGCGGCCGCGACGCAGCGCCAAAGACTCGCGCCGTAGGTCACGAGCGTCACGCTGCTGCCGATGCGATGCACTCGCGCGCCTTCGAGCCGCACGTGCGCGGCGGCATCGGTGAGTTCGCCTTCCATGTTGTAGAGCGAGATCGGCTCGAAGACGATCACCGGATCGGGCGAAGCCAGCGC
>JBAVIQ010000006.1:0-3750 GCA_049687035.1 Steroidobacteraceae bacterium | reverse complement strand
CTTCGGGGCCATGCCACGCGCCTCGGCCAGCAAGGACGTAAACGTTTGTTTGAGCGCCGCCGAATCGAGCGTGCGGCCGCCCGCGTAGTAACGCTGCGCCACGCGACCGATCGCGTAGGTCGTAGCGAACGTGAGGCCCGAACTCGCCGCCTGCCGGCCGAGCGAACGACCGAGGCCGCCGCCGAGGCCACCGAGCAGCCCGCCCAATAGTTTGCGTCCGAGTTGCTCGACGTACTGCGAGGTAAGACCGACGCCGAGCGTGGCAATGAAATCCTTCGCGTTCGAGCTGTCCATCTGGTAGCCGTACGCCTTCCCGATGCGATACACGAGGCGCAGCTGCAGTGGAATGATCGCCATCGACGCAATCGACTCCGGCAGCAACTCGAGCGCCGCGTTGGTGATCGACGCGGACATGATCGTCTTGTCCATTTCAGCGTCGCTGACGTTGGCCTTGCCGAGCACGGTGCCCGCCACGGCCGCCGGTGCCGTCGCAGCCGTCGTCACGCCCGCTGGGACAGCGGGACCGGTGGGTTCGACGGCAGCATCCGCCATCGCGCTGGCCTGCTGCGCGACGGACTCCGTCGCCGCCGTGGGCAACTGCAGCGCCGCGGCCAGTTGCGCCAGGAAAGCCGTTTCGGCCGCATTCTGCGCACCGTCGGAGTTCACGACACCGACCGCCATTTCATAGGCGTACTGACGCAGCCCCTGCGTATCGAGCGGCTTCACGACCTCGGTGAGGTCGGGCCGCGCGAGCAGGACGTCGCGATACAAGGCCGGCAGGTCGATGCTGGCCTCGGCCCCGAAGGCTTCCGCCAGTTTGCGGACCGACTCGCGTTCGCGTTCGTCCTTGAGCCCGTCGGCGAAAGCCGCCATCAGGGCCACCGTCAGTATCGATTTCGTCTGCTGGTTGTCCATGCGCCAAAAGATACAGTATTTCAAAACGAAAGGGCCGCCCCCGAAGCGAGGGCGGCCCGGTCACGCGGCGGAGTCTGGGAGGCAGACTTACTTGGCCTTGGCGGCCTCCTTCGCGACTTCATCGAACTTCTTCACGCCGTCGGCCGTCTTGCCGGACTGGCACAGCTTCTCTGCCTCGGCGCGCAGGTCCTTGGCCTTGGCCGATGCGTGGGGGTTTGCCGTGATCGCGGCGTCCGCCTTCTTCTGCGCGGTGGCGCAGTCTTCCTTGGTGGCCGTGGTGGCGGCGAAAGCGGCGGGCGCGATCAGCACGGCAGCGGTCACGGTCAGCAGGACATTTCGGATGTTCATGTGTCATTCACTCCTGGAAAAATTCTCAACTCGGTTCGGTTCTCTATCCGGGAAGATTCCCGGATGGCGGACAGTTGAACACCGGTTTGTAAGTGCACTGTTGCGAGTCACCCCCCGTCGAGTAACGGAACGTTGCAGGCCGGCGTCCTGTTACATGCCGTTACACGATTGAACCCGGCAGCATTTGCGCGGTCGGAAGATCGACGTTCGAGCTTTCCCGCCCATGGAAACCAACCCGCACATCCTCATCGTCGACGACGACCGCGAACTCCGCGACCTGCTCTCGCGCTTCCTGGCCGCCAACGGATTCCGCGTCACCGTCGCGCGCGACGCGCGCGAAATGACCAGGGTGCTGGATGACGCCGCGATCGACCTGGTCGTGCTCGACGTCATGATGCCGGGCAAGGATGGCTTTGCCGCCTGCCGCGAATTGCGGGCTACGAACGACGTGCCGCTGATCATGCTGACCGCCGTAAGCGACCCGACCGACCGGATCGTGGGCCTCGAACTCGGAGCCGACGATTACCTGCCGAAACCCTTCAGCTCGCGCGAACTGCTGGCGCGCATGCGCGCCCTGCTCCGCCGCACCGCTAAGAATCCGCGGCGCGTGGCCGTCGGAGCAACCGAGTGCCTGCAGTTCGCGGGCTGGACGCTCGACGTGGGACGTCGCTGCTTGCTGTCGCCCGAAGGGACGATGGTCACGCTCTCGACCGGCGAATTCGACCTGCTGCTGGCTTTCCTCGAACACCCGCAACGCACCCTCACGCGCGACCAGTTGCTCGATCTCGCCCGGGGCCGCAGCCCGGTGCCCTTCGACCGCAGCATCGACGTGCAGGTGAGCCGGCTGCGTCGCAAGATCGAGGCCGACCCGCGCGTGCCGCAGATTATCGCCACGGTGCGTGGGGATGGTTACATGCTGGCGACATTCGTCATGCGGACGTGAAGCGTTTCATTCCCGACACCGTCGCCGGCTGGATCATCGTCGTGCTGGTGAGCGGGCTTGCCGTCACGCAGGTGGCCACACTCGCAATCAACGCCGGTGAACGTTCCCAGACCAGCTCGGTCCTCGCGCACTTCCACCTGGCCGAACGCATGGCGGACCTGGTTCGCCTCGTCCTGGTCACACCGCCTGCGCAACGCAGTGCCATGCTGGCATCGGTGCGCGGCGGCACGCTGCACGTGAGCTGGGACGATGCCCCGGCTGCCACCGTCGCGGACATCGACGACCTCGGCGCCAACCTGTTCTCGCAGGTGCTGCAGGCTGCCTTGTGGGACGTGCCATGGCGAACGCTGCGCGTCTCATTCGCCCCGGCACCTGTCGCGGGCTCCGCCATTCCGGGAGGCCGACCGAGCGACCGCTCGACCAGTCTCGGACGACGCCTCGATTCCATCCTGACAGAGCACGCTCACGTACCCTTGTTGCGGGTAGCCCTGCAACTGAACGACGGTTCGTGGCTCAATTTCGAGGCGCCCTTCGTCGAGGACCCACAGGCATTGCCGGGACGTTCGCTGGCGCTGCTCGCGTTCGCGGCGCTGGCGATCATCGGCGCGTCAATCTGGGCAGTGCGGCGCCTGACCGATCCGCTCGTGACGCTGGCGCGCGCCGCCGAGCGGCTCGGCGACGACGTGAACGCGCCGCCGCTGCAGGAACGCGGTGCGCGGGAACTGCGCCAGGCCGCACGCGCCTTCAACGCCATGCAGTTCCGGCTGCAGCGGCAGGTGCATGATCGACTGCAGATGACGGCGGCCATTTCGCACGACCTCCGCACACCCATTACCCGGCTGCGCCTGCGCGCCGAGCTGGTGGAAGACGACGAACAGCGCCAGAAAATGCTCGCTGACCTCGCGCACATGGAAGCGCTGATCGACTCTACGCTGGCCTTTGCAAGCGAGGATTCACAGCGCGAGGCGGCGGCCGATGTCGACCTCGTGTCGCTCGTCGAAGACCTGTGCGACGACAGGCCAGGCGTGTCGTTCGAAATCAATGGCGACGCAGGACCGCGCGTGTCGTACCCGTGCCGGCCGACGGCAATCCGTCGCTGCGTCGGCAACCTCATCGACAATGCGCTCAAGTACGGGCACGTGGCGCGAGTCACGATCGAGTCGACGGCAGCCGCGGTCGTCATCCGCATCGAGGACGACGGACCCGGGATCCCGGCCGCCGACCAGGAACGTGTCTTCGAACCGTACGAGCGGTTGGAACCCTCACGCAACGAAGAAACGGGGGGTGCCGGTCTCGGCCTGGCAATCGCCCGGATGATCGCCCGCGCACACCGGGGCGATGTCCGCCTCCGCAACCTGCCGGCCGGCGGCCTGGAGGCAATCATTGAATTGCCTCGCTGAGGCCCGAGGGCGTCGGCGGCGCCAGTCGTTCGACGAAAACGAAAAACGCCCTTGCGGACGTTTTCGGAGAAGCTGTTGTATTGGTCGGAGCGAGAGGATTCGAACCTCCGACCCCTTGCACCCCATGCAAGTGCGCTACCAGAC
>JBAVIQ010000005.1:0-4423 GCA_049687035.1 Steroidobacteraceae bacterium | reverse complement strand
GCTCCATGGCGTGCGGATGCGGCAAGGTGCGCTGGTCCTGCTGTCATGGTCAGCCGCCAATCGCGATCCGGACGTCTATCCGGACCCGCAGGCATTCGATATCGACCGCGCGTCGTTCCGCACGCATCTCGGTTTCGGCGGCGGCATCCACACCTGCGCCGGGGCGGCGCTCGCCCGTCAGGAACTGGTCGAATCCTACGACCTGCTGCTGAACCGGCTGCGCAACCTGCGCTTCGACGCAGGGTTCGCCGCGACCGACCTGGTCCGGATGGGCGGGCTCGTGAGTCACGGCCTGGCGCGGTTGCCGATCCGGTTCGACGTCGCATCTAAGTCTAATTGTGCAATTGACCCATCGGTGCGGAACCAATAGTCTCCGACGGGCCGTTTCCCCGCAAAGGCCGAGATTCCGATGCAACTCGAGTTCACCCCAGAGGAACGTGCGTTCCGGGACGAAGTGCGGACGTTCATCGCCGAGCACTATCCCGCGGACGTGCGCGCGAAGCAGGACGCTGGAATCGAACTGGCCAAGGACGACTACCTCCTCTGGCACCGGATCGTCGCGAAGCAGGGGTGGTCTGTTCCCGCCTGGCCGGTCGAATACGGCGGCACGGGCTGGAGCGCCACCCAGCGACACATCTGGGCCGAAGAGCTGCAGCGTGCCGACACGGCCCCGATCATCGCGTTTTCGACGAACCTCGTCGGTCCCGTCATCTACACTTTCGGCACGCCCGAGCAGAAGGCGCGGTTCCTGCCGCGGATCGTCGCGGGCGACGACTGGTGGTGCCAGGGCTATTCCGAGCCGGGCGCCGGTTCCGACCTTGCTTCCCTGCAGACGCGCGCCGCGCGCGACGGCGATCACTACATCGTCAACGGCCAGAAGACCTGGACCACGCTGGCCCAGCATGCCGATTGGGGGTTCTTCCTGGTCCGCACCGACCCATCGGCCCGCAAGCAGGCAGGCATCAGCTTCCTGCTGATCGACATGAAGAGCCCGGGCGTGACCGTGCGGCCGATCATCACGCTCGATGGCACCCACGAGGTCAACGAGGTCTGGCTCGAGAACGTGAAGGTGCCGGTCGAGAACCGCGTGTACGAAGAGAACAAGGGCTGGACCTGCGCCAAGATGCTGCTCGCGCACGAGCGCAGCGGCATCGCGCTCGTCGCGCACTCCAAGGTCGCGCTCGGCAAGCTGCGCAAGCTCGCAGCGGCGATCGGCCAGCCGGGGCGCCGTCTTGCCGACGACCCGATTTTCCGGCGCAAGCTTACGGAGATCGAAGTCGATCTCACGGCGCTCGAGTACACGGAGCTGCGGTTCCTCGCCGCCGAGAGTGCGGGCAAGGCGCCCGGCGTCGAGGTCTCGATGCTCAAGATTCGGGGCACGGAGATCCACCAGCGGCTGAACGAGCTGACCCTCGAGGCGCTGGGGTCGCACGCCTCACTGCGCGTAAGTCGCGCCACAGCTCACGCGTCGGGACCCGACGCGGTTGCCGTGCCGGGAGCAGTCGGCATCGCTGACACTTACTTCAATATGCGCAAGCTGTCGATCTTCGGCGGCTCGAACGAGATCCAGCGCAACATCCTGGCGAAAGCGGTCCTCGGGCTCTGACGCGCCCCGCAACCCAGGAAATACCGGCACAAACACCATGGATTTCAATTTCACCGCCGAACAGGAGATGCTCCGCGACAGCGTGGCGCGCTATTTCGGTGATAAATACGCGTTTGCGCAGCGTCAGGCAGTGATCCGCTCACAGGAAGGCTGGCGGCCTGGCTTCTGGCGCGGCCTCGCCGATGACCTGGGCATTCTGGGCGCACCGTTCGACGAAGCCATGGGTGGCCTTGGCGGAGGCGCAGTCGAAACCATGATCGTCATGGAAGAGATCGGCAAGGCACTGGTCATCGAGCCCTACCTCGACACGGTGGTGATCGGTGGCGGCCTGCTGCGACGCTGCGGTACTGCCCGCGCCAGTGAACTGATCGGCGGCATCATAGCCGGCGAGATTCGGCTGGCCTTCGCGCATCTCGAGCCATCGAGCCGCTTCGATCTCGCGGACGTGACCACGTCTGCAGTCCAGGCCGGCGGCACGTGGTGCATCAGTGGATTGAAGGACGGTGTGCGTGGTGCTCCGTTCGCGACTCACGTGCTCTTCAACGCGCGCGTCAGCGGCGCAAGCGGTGATCGTGCCGGGGTGTCGGCTTTCCTCGTCGCGAAGGGGGCGTCGGGTCTTTCGTCGCGCGACTACCCGACGGTTGATGGTGCGCGCGCCGCAGACCTGAAATTCGATGGCGTGTCCGCCGAATTGCTCGGCCCGGCAGCGCAGGGCTTCGACATGCTCGAAGCGGCAGTGGATGAAGGCGTGGCCGCAATCTGCGCCGAGGGCGTCGGAGTCATGCGGCGGCTGCTTGCGGATACGGTCGAGTACACGAAGCAGCGCCGGCAGTTCGATGCGCCGATCGCCGCGAACCAGGTGCTGCAGCACCGCATGGTCGACATGTACATGGCGCTCGAGCAGTCCATCTCGATGACCTACATGGCTACGCTCAAGCTCGACCGGCCGGCGCAGGAACGCATCCGCGCGGTCGCGTCGGCCAAGGTGCAGGTCGGCAAGGCACTGCGCTTCGTCGGGCAGACTGCCATCCAGTTGCACGGCGGCATGGGCATGACCAACGAACTCGCCGTCAGTCATTACTTCAAGCGGGCAGCGATGATCGAGTCCCAGCTCGGCTCGGTCGACCATCATGCCGCGCGCATCGAGCAGTGTGACGCAGCGGCCTGAGGTTGCGGCCGTCGAACGCCGTCCCTTTGCGCCGCCGTGGTTCGACGCTGCGCTCGCGCAGGCACCGGAGCGAACCCGCCTCGACGTCGAGGGCGCCGAGATCGAGGTCCTCACCTGGGGCGAGCGCGGCCAGCCCGGGCTCCTGCTGCTGCACGGCTTCACGGCGCATGCGGACTGGTGGACCTTCCTCGCGCCCCTGCTCGCGCAAGGCCGGCGCGTCGTGGCCTTTTCGCTGTCGGGCATGGGCCGCTCGGGTTGGCGCAACTCCTACTCGCTCGACCAGCACGCCCGTGAGGCGATTGCCGTTGCCGAAGCCACCGGCCTGTTCGAGTCCAACGTGCCACCGATCCTGATCGGGCATTCGTTCGGCAGCTTCGCGACCCGCATCGTCGCGCACACGATCGGTGCGAAGCTCGGCGGGATCGTGCTCGTCGACGGCGTGCTCGCCGCCAGCGACAACGACGACGAGTACGACGGCGTTCCCGTCCGTGGTCATCGACATCGCGTCTACCCGACACTCGAGCAGGCGATTGCACGGTTCCGCTTCGACCCCGCGCAGTCCTGCGACAACCCTTACATCCAGGATTTCCTCGCGCGGACATCGCTCGGACTCACGCCAGCCGCGCACGGCGGTGACGGCTGGTCGTGGCGGTTCGATCCCGACCTGCGTGCCAAGATCCGGGCGTTGCCCAATGCCGAGTTGCTGGCGCCGGTGACGTGCCGCATTGCGCTCCTGTTCGGCGACCGCTCGAAACTGATGACGCGCGTGCGGCTCGACCTGATCCGGCGCCACACGCCACCCGACGCGCCGTGGATCGAAATCCCGGACGCGGGTCATCACGTCATGGTGGACCAGCCGCTGGCGCTCATCGCTGCACTGAGATCACTGCTCGAGGCCTGGCAGCCGGCAGCAAACCTCGAACATCCCATCACTTCGTCCAGGTCGAGCGTACCCGCATGAACACACCGGACAGCCTCAAAGCCCGCATCGGTCAGGAGATCGGCGTGTCGGACTGGTGCCTGATTGACCAGGACATGATCGACCGCTTCGCCGACCTCACCGACGATCATCAGTGGATCCACGTCGACCGCGAGGCAGCAGCGAAAGCGCCGTTCGGCGGCACCATCGCGCACGGGTTCCTCGTGCTTGCCATGCTGGCGAAGCTGTCGGCCGCGGCGAATCTGCAGCTGCAGGGCATGAAGATGGGAATGAATTACGGATTCGACAAGGTGCGCATGACCAATCCCGTGCGATCGGGCAGCCGTATCCGCGGCCGCTTCGTGCTCAAGGACATCGTCGAGCGGGCGCCGGGTCAATGGCTCACGACAACGGCGGTGGCGGTGGAAGTGGAAGGCCAGCCGAAGCCGGCGATCGTCGCCGAGTGGCTCGGCCTGCAGTTCGTGGGTTAGGAGACGAGCATGAGTATTCGATTCGACGGACGCGTGGCGATCGTGACCGGCGCAGCGGCTGGGCTTGGGCGTTCCCATGCACGGGCACTTGCAGTGCGCGGTGCGAAAGTTGTCGTGAATGATTTCGGCGGTGACGTGCACGGTACCGGCGGTTCGTCGGAGCCTGCTGAACGAGTCGCGGCGGAGATCCGCCAGGGCGGTGGCGAGGCCATTGCGCACGGTGCGAGCGTGACCAACGC
>JBAVIQ010000004.1:0-2856 GCA_049687035.1 Steroidobacteraceae bacterium | reverse complement strand
GTCGTGGTTGCGCGTGTCGCGCTCGACGACCAGCCACTCGTGGCAGCCACCCTGGTGGAACCAGAGTTCACGGTGCAGGCCGAAAGGATTGCTGCGCGTGTACACGTAGTCGTAAAACGCAGCCTCCGCGCCGGGACCGGTCGCCGAGGGACGGCGCACCGTCGCGTCGCCGTAATACGTGAACTCTTCGTGCGTGCGGAGACCGCAGTGAGGGCAGGGGATACGCATCGTTCAGTGCCTGTTCGGGTGCGCGCCGGCCCCGTTCTCGTCGATGAGCTGGCCGGTCGCGAACCGGTCGAGTCGATAGGCCTTGGCAACCACGTGCGTCTGGTCGGTCGCGAGCAGGTGCGCAAAGCACCAGCCCGACGCCGGCGTCGCCTTGAAGCCGCCATAGCACCAGCCAGCATTCAGTAACAGGCCGTCCACCGACGTGCGGTCGATGATCGGCGAGCCGTCCATCGACATGTCCATGACACCGCCCCACGAGCGGAGCATCCGCACGCGACTCAGGCACGGCATCAGCGCGACGCCTTCCTCGCAGACCTCTTCGACCAGCGGCAGGTTGCCACGTTGCGCGTACGAGTTGTACATGTCGAGGCTGCCGCCGAACACAAGGGCGCCCTTGTCGGATTGGCTGATGTAGAAGTGTCCGGCGCCGAAGGTGACCACACAGGGAACGATCGGCTTCAGGCCTTCCGACACGAACGCCTGCAGCAGGTGGCTCTCGATCGGCAACCGCAGGCCGGCTAACGCTGCGACTCGACTCGTGTTGCCCGCGCAGGCCATACCGATGCGGCGGCTCGCGATGAAGCCGCGCGTCGTTTCGACGCCAGTGACGCCATTGCCGTCCTGGCGGATGCCCGTGACTTCGCAGTTCTGGATGATGTCGACGCCAAGACTGTCCGCCGCACGCGCGTAACCCCAGGCCACGGCATCGTGCCGCACCGTGCCACCGCGCCGCTGCAGCAGGCCGCCGTGGATCGGGAAGCGTGCGTTGTCGAAATCCGCCATCGGCAGGAGCTTGCGCACGTCGTTGCGGTCCAGCAGTTCACCGTCGACGCCGTGCAGGTGCATGGAATTGCCGCGGCGCACGCAGCCATCGCGCTGCGAATCGTTGTGAAACAGGTTCAGCACGCCGCGCTGGCTGACCATCGCGTTGTAGTTGATGTCCTGCTCGAGGCCTTCCCAGAGCCTGAGCGAATGCTCGTAGAAGGGGACGTTCCCAGGCATCAGGTAGTTCGACCGGACGATGGTCGTGTTGCGGCCGACGCTGCCGCTGCCGATGTAGCTCTTCTCGAGCACCGCGACATTGCGTGCGCCGTGGTTCTTCGCCAGGTAATAGGCGGTTGCGAGCCCGTGGCCGCCGCCGCCGATGACGATGAAGTCGTAGGCGGGTTTGGGTTCTGGATCGCGCCACGCCGGGGCCCAGCCGCGGTGGCCGCGGAACGATTCCTTGAGCAGGCTGAAAATCGAGTATCGATTGGCCACGGTGTCAGTCCGGGATGATGCAGCCCTTGTTCATGACGTCGTTCGGATCGAACGCGCGCTTCAGGCGCTCGAGGATGTAGTACGACGAGTCGTACTCTTCCCTGATCCAGGGCGTGCGCGCCTTGCCCATGCCATGGTGGTGAACGACGGAGCCGCCGAGCTTCAGCGTTTCTTCGCAGATCACGCGGTTGATCTCGGTGCGGTACTTGTCCACTTCCTGCTCCGGCGGGCAGTTCACGTTGTAGTAGTAGATGAAGTACATGTTGGTGCCGTTGATGTAGCTGTGCGAGCTGTGCCCGCCGGCCACCGTGATGTCCGGCACATCGACCCGGAGACGCTTCAGCGCGTTCTCGTAGATGTCGCAGATCGTGCTCCAGTCAGCCGAGACTTCGGTGGTGCGGCCCATGGTCTTGGTGGCAAGGATTTCCTTGCGCTCGTTCGCGATCTTGTCCGGGCCCCAGTTGAGGTCGGCAAACCATTCCTCGAGGTGGTGCGCGTCCACCGGCTTGCACTCCGGGAACTTCGCGACCAGCTCCTTGATGCCCTCGATCGTCGCCTTGACGATGCCGGCCGGGCCTTCGGCCATGAACAGCAGCACGCAGTCGTCCGGGGCTGCGAACTTCGAGAAGTGGAATGCACCGTCCGGCGGATCGTAGAGACGCGCGACCGACGGCTTGTAGCCGGCGACCATCACTTCGCGCAGCGCCTCGAAGCCGGGGCGCATGTTCTTCAGCGTCCAGCCAACGAACGTGTTGTTCTGCGGCAGGTACGGGAACAGCTTCACCGTGACTTCGGTGATGTAGCAGAGCGCGCCTTCGTTGCCGATGACGACGTGGCGGATGTCCGGGCCCACGGCCCGGCGCGGCACGTTCTTGATGCGGGTGATCGTGCCGTCGGCGAAGACCGCCTCGAGGCCGACGACCATGTCTTCGATGCCGCCGTACAGCGTCGAAAACTGGCCGATGCTGCGAGTGGCGACCAGTCCGCCCATCTGCGCGATCGGCTTGGACTGCGGCGAATGGCCGGTGGTCACCCCGACCTTGCGGCACTCGTCTTCGAGCGTCTGCAGGCACACGCCGCACTGGACGGTCGCCTGCATGTTGTAGGTGTCGATCTTGAAGATGCCGTTCATGCCCGAGCCGTCGAGCACGATGGAGTTGGCGACGGCCGTCTCGAGACCGCCTTCCGTCGCGGTACGACCAGTTCGTGCCACGACGTTGATGCGGCTCTTGTTGGCGTACTTCAGCACGTCGGCCACGTGTTGCGTGTTGCGCGCCATGACCACCGCTGCCGGAATCGGTCGCGTGAACACGCCGTGCACGTCCTCGTAGAGGCGCAGGCGGTCGATGCTGCTCTGCTTCAGTTCCT
>JBAVIQ010000003.1:0-8822 GCA_049687035.1 Steroidobacteraceae bacterium | reverse complement strand
CGCCGGCATCGAACACGTCGAAGTCGGCTGCCGTTTCGCCGATGCCGATGTAACGGATCGGCAGCTTCAGCGTATCGGCGATGGCCAGCACGATGCCACCCTTGGCCGTGCCGTCGAGCTTGGTCATGACGAGGCCGGTGACGCCCACGGCCTGCTGAAACTGCTGCGCCTGTGCCAGCGCGTTCTGGCCCTGGCTGCCATCGAGCACCAGCAGCACTTCGTGCGGCGCCGTCGGATCGAGCCGGGTGATGACGCGGCGCACTTTCTTGAGCTCTGCCATCAGGTTGCTCTGCGTGTGCAACCGGCCCGCGGTGTCGGCAATCAGCACGTCTGTGCCACGCGCCTGCGCGGACTGCAATGCGTCGAACGTGACCGCCGCGGGGTCGGCGCCCGCGCCTTGTGCAATAACTGGAACGTTGTTGCGCTCGCCCCAGACCTGCAGCTGCTCGATCGCTGCGGCACGGAACGTATCGCCGGCAGCGAGCAGCACCTTGCGGCCTTCGGCGTTGAAACGGTGCGCGAGCTTGCCAATCGTCGTGGTCTTGCCGGAGCCGTTGACGCCAACCACGAGGATCACGAACGGTTTGTTCGCCGCATCGATCACCAGCGGCAGCGCGACCGGCTGCAGAATCTCGAGCATGGCCGAGCGCAGGGCGGCGAGCAGTGCGTCCAGGTCACCGAGTTCGTTGCGCTGCACGCGACCGCGCAGCGAGGCCAGGATCTTCTCGGTGGTCTCGATGCCGACGTCGGCGGCGATCAGGCGCGTCTCGAGTTCGTCGAGGACGGTTTCATCGATCTTGCCGCCGGGCAGCAGGTTGGTGAGGTCGTAGGTGAGCCACGAGTCGCCGCGGTTCAGCTTGGCGCGCATGCGGGCGAGCCAGCCCTGCTTCGGCGCTTCCGTCACAGCCCGCGCGGGTGCGGGAACGGCGGGCACGGCTTCCTCGGCGTCGGGCTGGGGGCCCTCGCTGGTCTTGTTCGACCGGAAACCGAATAAGCCCATGGTGTTGCGTCGTCATCCAGGCGTCAGGAGCCGCGATTGTAGCGGACCCCAAAAAAGAAGGGCGGGATCGCTCCCGCCCTTCCGATCATGCCGACTGTATGCGCGTCAGTTCAGGTCGAGCACCGTCGGGTCGGTGAGGTACACGAACGGACCGCCCGGCGCCACGGCCGTTGCCGCGAACTTGATGGCCTGCGATTGCATCTCGATCGTGGCTGCAAGGCTCGCGGTGGGGCTGAACATCGAGCCATGCGCGCCCTGGGTGAACAACGCGTAGCCACCGTTGCCGGGGCCAACGGCGTTCGGGCCGAGGGTCTTCAGCTTGTTCAGCCCGCCCGCCGCGATCAGCCGGTCAGTCGAGTTGTTCGGCACGACCGCGTCGTTCAGCACCTTGATCAGGTGCGTCGGGTGCATGGTCACCGCGTCTTTGATGTGGTTGATCGGGTCGGCCGAGTCAAGCACCGCCTGGACGTCACGGAAGAACAGGTTGTAGGAATACGAGTCAGGAACGATCTGGGCGCCCAGCGACGCCCTGATGCGCGGACCGAAGGTCGCTGAATCGCGGAACAAATACGCCAGAACACCGCCCGGCTCCTCGAGCGTCACGGTGGCCAGGTCGTTGGCAAAGTGGACATGCGAACCGCCAATGATCGCGCCCAGCGACTGGCCGGCGAAACTGACTCGTGCCGGGTTCACGCCTACCGGACCCGCGGGTAGCGGCGTGCCGGGAGCGATGGCGAGCGTCTGGACCGACTTCGTGAGCGTGATCAGGTCCGCCTCGCCTTGCCGCAGGTTGTCGCGGGTGGTGGCCGGACTCGGAATGTTGACGAAGTGCGTGCCCGATGGGTCGATCACGCCATCGGATACCGCTGCTCCAGCGGCGTTGACCAGGTCGACGTCGAACGTACGCTCCGTCGCGCCGATGCACTGCGGCTTGGTCGCATCGCAATACAGCGGGTTCGCCTTGTTGGTAATGCCGTGCAGCGGAAAGTCGATCGCCGCGACGATGAAGCACGCGTCGGCGAAGCCGTCCGACATCGCGAGCGCGTCCGAGCGGTCACGCGTGATGCCGTGCTGCACGATCACGATCGGCCAGCCACCCGGCGGCGCGCTGACGGGATAGACGAACGGGCAAGCCGAGGTCGAGTTCGGAATGGTGACCAGCAAAGGAACCGTGACGTCGGCGACCTTGGCCGGCGCCGGGTTGAACATGGTCAGGTTGCGGCTGGCCGGATCGAGGCCCAACGCCGGGTTCGGGGCTGCCGCAGCCGTCCAGAAAGTCGTCAGTATCGCCTTGTCCTTGTTGTTCGCAGCCGGTGCCAGGTAATACGGCAGCTTGGTCGAGCCGACGTAGATGTTGGCCTTGCCCTGCAGGCTGGCGCTTACCATCTTCGTCGTGAGACCCGTCGGCACGATCAACGTCTGCTTCGGAGCCGCGGTCAGCGAAATCACGTTGAGCGTGTCGTCGATCGACTGCGTGGAAAAACTCCACGACAGCACGACGTCGGCGGGATTCGTGCCCGTAGCCTGCGCGATGCCCAGGTGCGCCTTGAAGAGCTGGCAGAGCTGCTTTTGAATGGCATCCGTGATCGTGCTGCAGTCCGCGGGCGCGGCCTTGATGTTCGCGTAGAGCGTATCGGGACTCATCGCCTCGCCGGTCGTCGCCTTCAGGCCGTTGGTCAGGACCACGAGGTAGCCGACGTTAAGGATCTTGCCCGCATTCGGCCCGGCGTTGTTCACGGCCGGACCGCTGCTGAAAGCGAACGGCTTAAGTGGAGTGATGCGCAGGAACTTGCCGCCGCTGTCGATGTCCTTCGACACGTCGGCCGTGAAATCGGTGCCGTACGTGAGGACCCCCGCGACCGGGCTCGCCGCACCACTCGGCAGGAACATCGCCTGCGCCGGGTCGGCGGGATTCACTGGCGCCTTGGTTTTCGGATTGACCCAGAGCTTGATGATCTTCACCGAGCTGGCGCCGATCGACGCGGGGTCGAGCGGCAGGGTGAAGCCCGTGTCGAGGCTGGCGGTGGTCGACCAGCCGTCCTGCGAGTTCAGCGCTGCCTGCACGGCAGCACCGCGATACGGCAAGGTCGGCAGATTGAGCGTGCCGTCCACCGGAGCGCCGGGGATAGCGAAGTACAGGTCGAACGGGTACGGCACGACCAAGGTGCTGGTCGCGAGGTCGACTTTGAAGTTCGCAATCGCCTGTTCTGTTGGCGGCGGCGGCGACTCCGGTCCCTCACTTGAAGCATGGCATCCGCCGAGCACGATGCCTGCCAACGCTGCTGCGAGCGCCGGCGCGAACGGCCTGTTCCTGGACTCGAACATTTGACTATCCCCTCGGTTTAAGCCGCGCGTAACATCGCGCGTTAGTACTAGTCTTCGCAAAGCCTACGCTCGCCTGATGATGCCGCGCAACAATCGCCCGGAAACCCCGCGCACGGGCCGTTTTGCCAAAGCAACAAACGGTCCGGAGGGCGGTCCCCCGACACGCCACGCGGCTGCCCCTGCAGGCGGCCGCTTCCAAGTACGGATCATCGGTGGCGAATGGCGCGGTCGCAAGCTGCATTTCCCACAATCGGCGGGTTTACGCCCGACTCCGGACCGAGTCCGCGAGACCGTCTTCAACTGGCTGCAGTTCGAACTGGCCGGTGCGCGTTGCGTGGACCTGTTCGCGGGCAGTGGCGCGCTCGGGTTCGAGGCGCTCTCGCGGGGTGCCGGCGAGGTCGTCTTCGTCGAACGCGATCCGGTGGCCGCCCGGGCGATCGGCGCCATGCTCGCCCAGCTCCGTTGCGATCGTGGGCGCGTGGAACAGGTGGATGCGGCGGCGTGGCTCGAGCGTGGACCTCGCGCCTCGCAACCCTTCGACATCGTGTTCCTCGATCCACCCTACGGCGAGGCGTGGCTGCCCGTCCTGGCCGAAAAACTGGAGCGTGGCGGGTGGCTCGCGCCCATGGCGTGGATTTATCTGGAGGATGCGGCGGCGCGCGGTCAACCGGCGCTGCCGTCCGGCTGGACCCTGCATCGCAGCAAGCGGGCAGGCGACGTCGGCTATCATCTCGCCCGCCGGGGCTCGCCGGCCCATAACAACGATCACCAGGCACGGGGGAGCGAATGAGCAGTCGCGCAATGTATCCAGGCACGTTCGATCCATTCACGAACGGCCACAACGACCTGGTCCGGCGGGCCAGCCGGATCTTCGACAAGGTCGTGGTCGCGATTGCCGCGAACCCGGGCAAGGCGCCGTTGTTTCCGCTCGAGAAACGCATCGAACTGGTCAAGATCGTGCTGGCCGACCTCGATAACGTCGAGGTCATGGGTTACACGGGGCTCACCGTGGAGTTCGCGCGCAACAACGGGCTCAACGTGATGATGCGTGGCCTGCGCGCGGTGTCGGATTTCGAGTTCGAGTTCCAGCTTGCGACCATGAGCCGGCACCTGACCGACCAGGTCGAGACGGTGTTCCTGACGCCGACCGAGCAGTTCAACTTCATCTCGTCGACGTTGATCCGCGAGATCGCGAGCCTGGGCGGCAACATTTCCGAGTTCGTGCACCCGGCAGTGGCCGACGCCCTGCGCGCGCGCTTCGCCAAGCAAGCGCTCTGAGGACCGCTCGCCGGCCGCGCCATTTCGCCCCGCTTTCGTCGCAAATGAGCCGTGTCCTGGGTCGCGGCAGTCATGAACATGGCTGCTCCCCGACCGAGGAGCCCCGATGTCGTCGCTGCCGCTGCCCCTGTGGCCCGAAGCCGAACGTCCCCGCGCAAAGCTGCTGAAACTGGGTGCCACCGCGCTCTCGGAAGCCGAATTGCTCTCGATCCTGCTGCAGACGGGAACACGCGGCCGGACAGCGGTCGACACCGCCCGCGGATTGCTGGGTGAATTCAAGTCGTTACGCGGCTTGCTGACGGCCGAGCGACACGCGGTCTGCCGTACCCCGGGCCTCGGCTCGGCCAAATACGCCCTGCTACAGGCGGCGTTGGAGCTGTCCCGGCGGCACTACGCGGAGCAGATGCTGGCTGGCCCGCCGCTGGCCAACCCCCGGGCCACCAGGGACTTCCTGCGAGCCCGGCTGCGGGACCGCGAACATGAAGTCTTCTGCTGCCTGTTCCTGGACAATCGCCACCGAGTCATCACCTTCGACGAGGTTTTCCGCGGCACGATCGACGGTGCCAGCGTCCACCCCCGCGAGGTCGTCAAGCTCGCGCTGACCCGCAATGCCGCGGCCGTGATCCTGGCCCACAACCACCCGTCGGGCATTGCCGAGCCCAGCCAGGCCGACGAATTGATTACCGGACGCCTGCGGGACGCCCTGGCCCTGGTGGACATCCGGGTGTTGGACCACATCGTGGTCGGGGACGGTGCCTGCGTGTCTTTTGCCGAGCGGGGCTTGCTATAGAAACAAGGGGTTAGGGGATAGGGTTCAGGGGTTAGTCGGAGGGCAGTCCGGTTCCCGGGCTTGCCCGAAGCCAGCTGCACTGGTATAAAACGCGGCTCGTTTATCGGGGTCCGCCATTCGGTCGGCCCGTCTGTTACAGGATCAGCACCATGTCGAAAGTCTGTCAGGTCACCGGCAAGCGGCCGATGAGCGGCAACACCGTTTCGCACGCCAACAACCGCAAGCGCCGTCGCTTCCTGCCGAACCTGCACACGCAGCGTTTCTGGCTCGAAACGGAAAAGCGCTGGGTCAGCCTGCGAGTGTCCGGCAATGCCATGCGCACGATCGACAAGAAGGGCGTCGAAGCCGTCGTGAACGAGCTCCGCGCCCAGGGCGTCAAGGTCTGACGGCCCGGCTGCAGCAGGAGTCACTCACATGCGCGACAAGATCAAGCTCGTTTCGACCGCCGGCACCGGCCACTTCTACACGACCACCAAGAACAAGCGTCTCCACCCGGAGAAGCTCGAGGTCAAGAAGTTCGACCCGAAGGCCCGCAAGCACGTGACCTACAAGGAAGCGAAGATCAAGTAATCCCTGGTCGAGCTTGCTGCGTCCGGCCTTGCCGGATGTCCGAAGAACCCGCCTCCGGCGGGTTTTTCGTTTCTGGCCTGGCCGCGCAGCAGGTACCGGACAGGACGAAGGTCCGGTCGGGCCCCCTGTTTTTTCGGCGGCAAATAGCGGAACGTCGCGAGCCTGATGCCCGAGTTACCCGAAGTCGAAACGACACGTCGTGGAGTGCGCGCAGCCATTGTCGGCCACGCCGTCACTGCGTTCGACCTGCGCGAGCCGCGCTTGCGCTGGCGCGTCGAACCGACGCTCGTGCGCGACCTCGTCGGCCAGCGCATTCATGATGTGCGCCGCCGCGCCAAGTACCTGCTGATCGACCTCGACCGCGGCTCGCTCATCGCACACCTCGGCATGTCAGGCAGCCTGCGCGTGATGCCGGCAGCTTCGCCGCGGCTGCTGCACGACCACTACGACCTCGTGCTCGACTCGGGCCAGTGCCTGCGCTTCAACGATCCGCGCCGGTTCGGCAGCCTGCACTGGTGCACGGGCCCTGTGGAGCAGCATCCGCTGCTGGTGGCGCTCGGGCCGGAGCCGCTCGAAGACGGCCTCACGGCGGCACTGCTCGCCGCCAAGGCGACGCGCCGCAAGGCTGCGGTGAAACTGTTCCTGATGGATCAGCACGTGGTCGTGGGCGTCGGCAACATCTATGCGAGCGAGGCCCTGTTCCGAGCAGGGGTCCGCCCACGCCGGGCCGCCGGACGGATCAAGCAGGCGGAATGGCAGCGCATCGTCGAGTCGATCCGGCAGGTTCTCGGCGAGGCGATCCACCAGGGCGGGACCACGCTGCGCGATTACGTGAATGCGGACGGCACGCCGGGCTACTTCCGCCAGCAGCTGTTCGTCTACGAGCGGGCGGGGGAGCCCTGCCGTCGCTGCGATACCCCGATCCGCCATGTCGTCCAGGGCCAGCGCTCGACGTATTTCTGTCCAGGCTGCCAGGAATAACAGCAGCGCTTGCCTGGTTCACCTCGTCCGCTGCAGCGAGAGAGATTGGACGAAGTCCGGGTGAAGGTCGGGAAATGGAGCCTGCTGCCGCGCCCGAGCGCCAGAGCCGGCGGTTATGACCTGAGACCGCTGCGCCAAAATGCGGACAGTCCCTTTGCCGCGCCCCGCGGCGCGCCCCCATAATCGCCTGCCATGCCAGCAGCAGAAGCCTCAAGCGTGCGTGTCGTGCTCGGTGTCACGGGCGGCATCGCCGCCTACAAGAGCGCCGAACTGACGCGCCGGCTCAAGGATCGCGGCGCCGACGTGCAGGTCGTCATGACCGCCGGCGCGCAGCAATTCGTAGCTCCGCTCACGTTCCAGGCGTTGTCGGGTCGCCCTGTGCGCACGGACCTGTGGGACGCCGCTGCCGAAGCGGCCATGGGGCACATCGAACTGGCACGCTGGCCGCAGCGCATCGTCATCGCGCCGGCCACGGCCGATTTCATTGCGCGGCTCGCGCACGGCCTGGCGGACGACCTGCTGTCGACGCTGTGCCTCGCAACCGACGTGCCGATCGTCGTCGTGCCCGCGATGAATCGACTGATGTGGGCCAATGCCGCGACGCAGGCGAACGTTGCCACTTTGCGCCAGCGTGGCCTGACGATTCTTGGTCCTGCCGAAGGCAGCCAGGCCTGCGGTGAGACTGGCGCTGGCCGCATGGTCGAACCGCAGGAAATCGTCGAGGCCGTGTTTGCGGCGCCGCGCGTCGCAACTGACGGACTGCTGCGCGGACGCAAGGTGGTCGTCACCGCCGGTCCGACGCGCGAGCGCATCGATCCCGTCCGCTTCATCACCAATCGCAGCTCCGGCAAGATGGGTTACGCGGTGGCCGAGGCCGCGCGCGAGGCCGGCGCCAACGTCGTCATCGTCAGTGGTCCGGTCAACGTGCCCACGCCGCCCGGCGTGAAGCGAGTCGACGTCGAGACCGCCGAGCAGATGATGAATGCGGTGCAGGCTGAAATCGCGGATACCGACATTTTCATCGCTGCCGCGGCCGTCTCCGATTACCGCATGCGCGAGATCGCGGAACACAAGATCAAGAAGACCAGCGACGAGCTGTCGCTGCACCTGGCGCGCACGCCCGACATCCTCGCGACCGTGGCGGCAGGATCACCGCGCCCGTTCGTCGTCGGCTTCGCGGCCGAAACGCAGAACGTCGAGCGCAATGCGCTCTCCAAGCTCGAGGGCAAGAAGCTCGACATGATCGCCGCGAACCAGGTGGGCGAGGGGCTCGCCTTCGACTGCGACGACAACGCGCTCACGTTGTACTGGCAGGGCGGCAAGCGCGAGCTCGAGCGCGCGCCCAAGTGCCGGCTCGCCGGTGAGTTGATCGAGGTGATTGCCGAGCGTTTTGCCGGGAGCAGGCTGCGATGAGTGCAGAGCGACCGAAGCTGCAGGTGCGCATCCTCGATGCCCGCATCGGCAAGGACTATCCGCTGCCGCATTACGCGACGCCGGGTTCCGCCGGGCTCGACCTGCGCGCATGCCTCGATGCACCGCTGGTGCTCGAGCCGGGCAAGACGCAGCTGATCCCCACCGGTATCGCCATTCACCTCGAGGATCCGGGCCTCGCCGCCATGCTGCTGCCGCGCTCCGGCCTCGGCCACAAGCACGGCATCGTGCTCGGCAACCTCGTCGGCCTGATCGACTCCGACTACCAGGGACAGGTGATGGTTTCGTGCTGGAACCGCGGCCAGGCGGCTTTCACGATCGAACCGGGCGAGCGCATCGCGCAGATGGTCGTCGTGCCCGTCGTGCAGGTCGAGTTCGAGGTGGTCGCGGAGTTCTCGATGAGCGACCGTGGAGCCGGGGGCTTTGGAAGTTCAGGAAGGGGGTAGG
>JBAVIQ010000002.1:0-10086 GCA_049687035.1 Steroidobacteraceae bacterium | reverse complement strand
CGCGGCTTCCTGTTGCTTGCACCCTGGGGGGAACGCAAGCGCACGGCGGACCAGATCGCGCAGTCGCTGCGCGGGCCGCTCAGCGCCGTGCCGGGCGTGCGCGGTTTCGTGACGGTGCCGGGCGGCTTCGGCGGCGGCGGCGCGCCAGTGCAGGTCGTGCTGCAGGGCACGGAGTACAAAGACCTGGTGCAGTGGCGCGATCTCCTGATGCAGCGCATGGGTGACAACCCGGGCCTGACCAACATCCAGTCGAACTACGAAGAGCGCAAGCCGCAGCTCAGTGTCGCGGTGGACCGCAATCGCGCGGCCGATCTCGGCATCTCGCTGCAGACCGTCTCGCGCACGCTCGAAACCGTGCTCGGTTCGCGCATCGTCACGAAGTTCATCGACCGTGACCGCGAATACAATGTGATGCTGCAGGGTCGCGCTGAAGACCGTGCGACACCCAACGATCTCGACAACCTGTACGTGCGCTCCGACCGCACGGGCGAGCTCGTCCCGCTCTCGAACCTGGTGAAGCTCACCGAGCTGGCCGGACCGACGCGCCTCAACCGGTTCGACCGGTTGCGCTCGATCACCGTGAGTGCCGCGCTCACGCCGGGGTACCCGCTCGGCGACGGCCTGCAGTACGTCGAGAAGGTCATCGCGAAGGAGATGCCGCCCTCGGTGAAGCTCGCGTACGACGGCGCGTCGCGCGAGTTCAAGCAGTCGGGCTCGCAGCTGTACTGGATGTTCCTGCTGACGCTGGTGGTCGTGTTCCTGGTGCTGGCCGCGCTGTTCGAAAGCTTCCTGCACCCGTTCATCATCATCACGACGGTGCCGCTCGCCGTCATCGGCGCGCTCGTGGGCCTCTGGATGTACGGCATGTCGATCAACGTCTACAGCCAGATCGCAGCGATCATGCTGGTGGGACTCGCCGCGAAGAACGGCATCCTCATCGTCGAGTTCGCCAATCAGCTGCGTGATCGGGGCGTGGAATACACCGAGGCCGTGATCGAGGCGGCGGCGATCCGCCTGCGTCCCGTGCTGATGACCAGCTTCTGCACCGCGTTCGGCGCGCTGCCGCTGATGCTCGCGGCCGGCGCGGGCGCCGGTTCGCTGCAGTCGATCGGCGTGGTCGTCTTCTACGGCGTGGTGATTTCGGTGCTCATGACGCTGGTCGTCGTCCCAGCCGTCTATGCGCTGGTCGCCCGCAACACCGGTTCCCCGGGCGAGGTGGCGCACCGGCTCGAGCAGTTGCGCCAGAAGTTCGCCGGCGGCCGTCCGGCGGATGGAACGCAACCGGCTGAATAATAAGTAAAAAGCAGCATTTTTTCGGGTCCGGCCCGCGTCCGGCCCGACGGCTTGCTACAATCCTTGCCCGACCCCGGGGCACTCCACCCGCGCGCTGCGCGGCCTCTCCCGCAGTTGCGGCAGAGCGGCAGAACGTCGGCGACCGGCCATGGCACAGAGTCCTTACCAGCAACTCGAGCAGGAATTCCGCCGCCTCCACGCCTTCCAGGGCGCGGCGAGCCTGCTGCGCTGGGACTCGGCCGTGATGATGCCGCGGGGCAGCGCCGACGTCCGTGGCGAACAGCTCGCCGCCCTCGATTCCGAATGCCACGCGTTGCTCACCTCACCGAAGGTGTCGCGCCTGATCGAGCGTGCGCAAGCCAACCAGTCGCAGCTCGAGGACTGGCAACTCGCCAACCTGCGCGAGATGCGTCGCGAACGCGATCACGCGATCGCCACGCCCCTCACCCTGATCACCCGCCTGGCGCGTGCCACGTCACTTGCTGAAGTGCGCTGGCTCGAGGCGCGCCAGGAGAACAACTTCGCGCTGTTCGCGCCGCACCTCGAAGAAGTGGTCGCACTGACCCGCGACAAGGCCCAGGTGCTGTCGCAGGCACTCGGGCTTGCGCCGTACGACTCGTTGATCGACGGCTTCAGCCCGGGATTCCTGAGCGCGGACATCGACCAGTTGTTCAAGGTCATGATCCGGCGCCTGCCAAACCTGATCCGCGAGGCCATCGAACTGCAGGCGGAACGGCCGCCGCTGCCGATCGTCGGCAAGGTGAGCCTGTCGAAGCAGCGCACGCTGGCGCACGAGGTGATGCGCGTCATCGGTTTCCCGTTCGACCGCGGCCGCCTCGACGAGAGCAGTCGAGCTTTCACGGAAGGCGTGTGGGGCGACGTGCGCATCGCCACCCGCTACGACGTCAACGAGCCGTTCACGGGCCTGATGGGCGTGCTGCACGAAGTCGGGCAGGCGATGTACGACCTCGGCCTGCCTGCCGAATGGCGCGACCAGCCGGTGGGACGCGACCGCGGCATGGCGCTCGAAGAAAGCCAGTCGCTGCTGCTCGAGATGATCATCGGCCGCAGCCGGCCGTTCCTCAAGTGGTTGCGGCCGCTGCTCGAGAAGCACTTCGGCTGCACGGGTCCCGAGTGGGAAGTCGAGAATCTCTACCGCACGCTCACCCGCGTGCGACGCAGTGCGATCCGCGCCGACGCGGACGAACTCACGTACCCCATCCACATCATGCTGCGCTACGACCTGGAAAAGCAGATCTTCGAAGGCACCATGCCGGTGAAAGACCTGCCCGAGGCGTGGCGCGCCGGATTCGATCGTCGTCTCGGCCTGCGCCCGTCGAACGACACCGAAGGCTGCCTGCAGGACCCGCACTGGGCGCTGGGGCAATTCGGGTATTTCCCGTCGTATGCGCTCGGCTCGTTCATTGCTGCGCAGTTGCATGAAACCTTGCGCACGCAGAGCGAACATTTCGACGCCGAGATCGCAAGCGGCCGCTTCGGCGGGCTGTTCGAGTGGCTGCGGCAGAACGTGCACGGCCGCGGTGCGAGCGTAGGCGCGCAGGAGCTGATAAAGGATGCAACCGGCAAGGCGCTCTCGGCGGCGCCGTGGTTGCGTTACGCCGAGTCGAAGTACCTCGAGACCGACGTGGAGGCCGCCGAGATGGTCGCGGCCGGAATCACCCGGACCGGGGAGCCGGGTGCTCTAAGCTCCGGGACGGCCGTTGTCGGCTGACGCCATGAGCGTCGTGATCGCCCTGGTCTTTCCTGGTGCCGAACTCAGGTCTTAGAACTTCACGGCAGGCCAGCGGTCCGCCGCGTCGGACCGTCGTCGATCCGTGAGGCTTCCAGCTCTTCCGCAATTGCGGCCGCCCTGCGCCGCGCAAGCACGACCGCGCCGCCTGCATCCAGCCAGTCAGCGAAGTCGCGGGCCTTGAGGGGTGGCGAGATGTAGTGCCCCTGGACCTCGTCGCAGCCAAGCCAGCACACCATCTCCAGCGACTCCGAGTCTTCGATGCCCTCGGCTACCGACCGGATCCGCAGGGTCTTCGCCATGGCCAGGACCGCCGCCGTGACACCTTGGGCACCGACGTCCGTGTACAGGTCGGCCATCAGCGACCGGTCCAACTTCAGGCAGTCGAACGGCAACCGGCGGATCTGGCCCAGCGAAGAATACCCGGTCCCGAAATCGTCCATGGAGACCCGGACCCCCTCGCGCCGGAGCGTCTCGAGCATGCGGCGGGCTTCCTGCGGGGCGTGCACGATGCTCGTCTCGGTGATCTCGATCTCGAGTGCGTTCGCCGGCAGCCGGTGCTTGTCGAGCGCCGCGTTGATCCGGGCCGCGAAGTCCGGCTGGCGCAGCTGGCGTGCGGCGACGTTGACCGACATGAAGAAATCGTCTTCGAAACGCTTGCGCCACGACGCGAGCTGCCGACAGGCCTCATCGAGGACCCAGTCGCCGATCGGATCGATGAGGCCCGTCTCTTCGGCGATCGGCACGAATTCGTCGGGTCTGACGGAGCCGAGTTGCGGATGCTCCCAGCGCAGCAGGCATTCGACACCCGTGATATCGAGCGTGTCGCTCGCTACGCGCGGCTGGTACACGAGCTGCAGTTCGCCAGCCTCGATCACCCGCCGCAGCGCCGACTCGATCGCCAGCCGCCGGCGTGAGCGAGCCAGTGGCACCGGCGAGAAGAGTTCGCAGGACCGTGGTTCCCGTGCCTGTTCGGAGGCTGCCTGCGCGTTGGTCAAGAGCTGCTCTGCGTCCGTCGTATCGGTATCGACCAGCACGAGACCGGCGCTGACGGCCGGCAGGTACTCGGTACCGAGGTTGGTCGGTTGACCGCTGACGCGCGCAAGTGCCTCGCAAATGAGATCCGGGAAGGTCTCGACCGGCTCGCGACTGTGGAACAGCATCGTGAGACCGGCCTCGGAAGTGCGGCACAACGTAGTGGCGTTGGCATGCTTGAGCAGAGTGCCTGCGGTGCTCGCTTCGGCCAGGTACTCGCCAACTTGCCGAGCCACCTCGGACACGAGTTTTTCCGCGACTTCGGCGCCGTGCGCCTGCACGATGCGGTCGAGTCCGTGCACGCGAAAGGCCGCCACGCACGTGGAGATCCCGGGCTTGCGGTCCTTGAGTGCGATCGACAATTGCTCGAGCAGGTAGCGGCGGTTCGGCAGGCCCGTGGCGCTGTCGAAATAGGACAGGGTTCGCACGGCGTCTTCGGCGCGGCGCAAGCGGGTCAGGTCCTGCAGCGTGACAATGACCGTGCGTGCGTGAGCCGAGCCGGCGGCCTGGACGAGCTCCGCTTCCTGGTGGATGTAGAGATCCTTGCCAGTGGCGGTGCGCACGCGGTGTTCAGAGCTGAACCGGGTGTTCTCGGCGGCGCACGCGATGAACGCCTGGCGTGCCTGCACCTGCTCGGCGGGGTCGAGCATCCTGACGAACGACTCGTACCGTTCCAGGGGCTCGGCATCGCGTTCGAGGATCTGGCCCACCATGGGCGACATGTCCAGTGTCTTGCCGTCGAGCGTCAGTTCCCAGTGGCCGACCCGCGCGATGCGCTGCGCCAGCAGCAGCCTGGAGCGACTCGACCAGAGATCGTCCTGCATGGCGCGGTCGCGCAGCAGGAACCGCACCCGCTCGACCAACAGACGCGGGTTCATGCCCTTCTGAGCGAAGTCGCTCGCTCCCGCGGCAAAGGCGTCGCTGATCGACACGATGTCATTGCGTCCGGTCAGCATCAGGATCGGCAGCAGCCGACCGTCAGCGCGCTCACGGATTCGACGGCAGACCTCGATACCGGTCATCTTTGGCATATTGACGTCGAGAATTACGCAGTCGGGCTTCGTGGGCTCGAACTGCAGTACCGCTTCTTCACCGTCGTTGGCGGTATGCACCACGAACCCTGCCCCGCCGAGGGCGGCTTCGGCGAGCAGCAGGTGTGCGGGGTCGTCGTCCGCAATCAGGATCGTGGTGATGTGGGTTGGATCCATGCCGGCGAAATCTCCTGGCGGAACGAGCAATCAGTCGGGTTCATCCCGGTCAGGTCCCGGTGCTGCGCTTGGTCTGGCCCCGGAGGGCCGTCTCGAGTTGCGCGTACGCTTGTTCAAGGCCGGAGGCCGCGCGACGCGCGGCCCGCAAGTCCGCCCGCTCGAGGACCGCGCTCTCCAACTCGTCGAGCTGCTCGGCGAGCCGGCGTCCGCCAAGGTTGTTGACTGCAGACTTGAGCGAATGTGCCGCGGCCCCGGCTGCTCCGAGTTCGCCGGCCTCGAGTGCCGAGCTGATCCTGCGCAGCGCCTCAGGCGCGGACTCGAACAGCATGTCGCACAGGCGCTCGAAGATCTGGGGCCGACCCAGTCCCCGGATCGAGTGCACCTGCTCCTCGTCGAGGACCGGAACGTCGGGCGCGGTGACCTGTTCAAACAAGCCCGTGTCGAGCAGCGTTATGGTCGCCGTCGCACTCAGGTCGGGCGCGTCGACTGTGAATGCCGGGTCGTTGGGTGTGGCTGGGCTGTCTCCCGGCCCAATGGTCGGTTTGACCGTAGCGGCGGGCCGGGGCGGCAACAGGGTACCGCGCGCTGCAGCGATCGGCCGGAGCATCTGCTCGAGTTGGGCCTGCGTGAAAGGCTTGCTCAGGAAGGAATCCATGCCCGCCGCCAGGCAACGCTCCCGGTCTCGCGCCAGCGCGTTGGCCGTCAGTGCGATGATCGTCGTCGGGGGCGTGCCGCGGCCACTCTCATCGCTCCGGATCGCGGCGGTTGCCGCGTAGCCGTCCATGACCGGCATCTGGCAGTCCATGAGGATGACGTCGAAACGGCTTGTACGCCCGTGCTCGACGGCCGTGCGCCCGTCTTCTGCGATGACGACGCGGCAGCTGAGCTCCTCAAGCATGGCGCTTGCCACTTCGCGGTTGATCACGTTGTCGTCGACGACGAGCACCTTGAGTCCGAGCCCCGGCAGACGTTCGCCGGCCGTCGTGGCGGGCGTCGCTGGCGCGACGGCATCCGCCTCGGTCCCGTCGCGCGCCGCAAGCACCGTCCGCAGCAGGGTTCGCAGCTGCTGCTGTCGCACGGGCTTCGCTATGCAGACGTCCGGCCGGACATCGCGGTCGCCGACCTGGTGGGGCTCGAAGTCGAACGCGCTCAGCAACGCGACATAGGTCTCAGGCGCGGTGGAGTCCAGCCGGACTGCCCGTAGCAGATCTTCGGTCGTGGCATCGGGCAAGGCGTGGTCGAGCAGGATCACGTCGAAGGGATGGCCAAGCCGCGCCGCGCTGCTGACAAGGTTGTCGATCGCGCGTCCACTCGCGGTCACGGCGACCTCGACGCCCCAGCTGGTGAGCACCTCCTGCAGGGACATGTAGCTCGTCGCCATGTCGTCGACGATCAGGGCGCGGAGTCCCCGGAATTCGGTGCTGGCCTGCACGGGAGCGGACTCCGCGATCTCGAACGGCAGGACGAACGAAAACACGCTGCCATGTCCGACCTGGCTGTGAAGGTCGATGCGCTCACCGCCCATCAAGCGGACCAAGCCGGTCGCGATCGACAGCCCCAGGCCTGTTCCGCCGACTCGGGTAGCGTATTCGAGCTGCGTGAAGGGCTCGAAGACCGCCGCGTGCTGGCCGGCCGCGATGCCGGGACCCGTGTCGGAGACGCGGAAGTGGAGGCGGCATTGATTCGAGGAAGCAAGGTCGCCAACCCCGACGCGGACCTGGATCTCGCCGTGCTCGGTGTATTTGACCGCATTGGAAAGCAGGTTGCCGAGCACCTGCCGCAGGCGCAGCGCATCGCCGATCACGACCGCGGGCACGCCCGGCTCGACCTGGCAGCTCAGCTCGATCTTCTTGGTTTCGGTGCGTGCGGCGTAAAGTTGCGTGGCCTGCTCGACGAGGTCGCGGACCTCGAACGGCTCGGACACCAGGTCCATCTTGCCTGCTTCGATCTTCGAGTCGTCGAGGATGTCGTTGATGATCTGCATCATCGTGCCGGCTGCCTCGCGCATCGAGTCGAGGAAGCGCCGCTGGCGCTTGTCGAGCGTCGTCCCTGCCAGCAGTTCGGCCATGCCGAGCATGCCATTCATCGGCGTGCGGATCTCGTGGCTCATGTTGGCCAGGAATTGGTCCTTCGACCGCATCATCGACTCCGTCTTGAGCAGTCGCATCTCGAGGTCGCGGGTGTGCTCCAGAATCTGCTGGCGCGCTGCGAAGCGAACGTTGCGCATGTCGCGCTCGCTCTCGGTGAGCCGGTCGTCAAGCGCGTGGAAATTGTCCGCGAGCCGGGTCAGCTCGTTACCGCGCTGCCCGACCGTCGTCCGAACCTGTTCCCGCAGGCCCTCGATGTACGTGGTCCTCGCAAGTTGCTCGAGCGGTTCCACCACCTGGCGGCTGAGACGGCGGGCTGCAAGCAGCGACAGTACCCAACCGAATGCCAGTATGAACGGCGTCTTCTGGAGATGGCTTTGGGCCACGCCCCACGCGGACGGTGTGGCGATCAGCAGGCCGAGTCGGGCCGGGAAATTGGTTGTGAGCGGAACGGATTGGGCCACGAACGTCAAATCCTGTCGCAGATCTGCGTCGAGCCGATGGCGCTCGTACCATGCAACCCGGTTCTCGGTCAGGGGTGGCGCACTGTCGGAGGAGGCGCCGGTGGCCGGGTCGGGCGCGTTCCGATCGAAGGTCCAGAGCACCTCGCCCGTTGGCAGCTGCAATGTAGCCGCAATCACACTGGGATGCGCCTGCACGCGGCCGAGAATGTCGTCGTTGTCGAACTCGTCGTCATGCTGAAAAATCGCGGTCGAGACTTGGGTCACGTGGTCTCGCGATTGGCTATGGCTCGCGACGAACTCATAAGACGCAATGGCGAGCTGGGCGAGCAGGATCGTCAGCGTGACCGCTGCAATGACGGTAATCCTGAACTGGCCCGCCAGCGACATGGAATCCCAGGTCTCGCGCCATCTCTGGCGCAGCTGCCGTCTGCTCGCGGGCGAGGGCGGCATTGCCCGTGCCACTGAAGCCGGCTTCGCCCCAGGTTTCATGCGGGTAAGGTCCCGTCGCGCAGTGCCGCGGCAGCGTGGGATACCATCAGGGGCTGAGCGGAGGAATGATGAGCAGTTTGCATCGCAGTAGCGCTTGCGCGAGCACTTCCCGTAGGCTGTCCGACTGGGCGGCTGACAGAATACAAACCCGCCAACGGTGAAACTGTGAACCGGCACAAGCATTTGAGGCTCGATCCGGCCTTTGCCCCGGCCGAGACGGACCCGGCGACAGGCGCTGCCCGGGAACATCGCAGGTCGCAGCCCCGCCCCTCAAAGACCTTCAAGGCCCTGCAGGCGCGACTACGCGGGCTGGTCGGCAAGGCCATCGAAGACTTCCGCATGATTGAGGACGGCGACCGCGTGATGGTCTGCCTCTCGGGCGGCAAGGATTCCTACACGCTGCTCGACGTGCTGCTCTCGCTGCAGCGGAGCGCGCCGATCCGCTTCGAACTGGTCGCGGTCAACCTCGACCAGAAGCAACCGGGATTCCCGGAGCAGGTGCTGCCCGAATACCTGACTGCGCTCGGCGTGCCATTCCACGTCATCGAGCAGGACACGTACCGCGTCGTGAAGCGCGTGATCCCCGCGGGCCGCACGATGTGCGGACTGTGCTCCCGCCTGCGGCGTGGCGCGCTATATCGGTATGCGGCAGAGAACGGCATCACGAAGGTGGCGCTCGGGCACCATCGGGACGACATCGTCGAGACGCTGTTCCTGAACATGTTCTTCGGCGGCCGCATGAAGACGATGCCACCGAAGCTGCTCTCGGAAGACGGCCGGCACATCGTGATCCGGCCCATGGCCTACGTGCCGGAGCGCGAGATCGAACGCTATGCGCGCGCCCGGCAGTTTCCGCTCATTCCGTGCACGCTGTGCGGCTCGCAGCAGCAACTGCAGCGGGTCACCGTGAAGAAGATGCTCGCCGACTGGGAGCGCGAGTTTCCGGGACGCACCGAGGCGATCTTCTCGTCACTGGGCAACCTCACGACCTCGCACCTCGCCGATCCGAAGGCGTTCGATTTCGCGGGCCTCGAAGCTCGCCGCGCCGCGGCAGTTGCCGCCGTGCAGCTGGCGTCACTCGCAGTTGCCGACGCGACGGCGAGTCCGATTGCGTCGGGGCGGGAACCCTGGGAAGAGCTTTAGCGCTGCGGTTTTCGTCGCCGCTTTCTGAGCGCTGGTTGGTTCTTGCGCGGCGGCAGGAATCAGCCAGAGGAGCAGCCCCTGGCGGCCGATCCCGTCGTTCTCCCCGAGTGCGTGTCTGCCTGTCCGCGCTCTGGGAGAACGACGGGATCGGCCGCCTGATACACGGCGCCTGGGCTCGTTTTCGGCACGCCGGAAACATCGCACGGCGCAGGTGCAGTCGTGGCGCAGAGACCGCAGCGGCTCGGGGTCGGGGTTGTCCAGGAAAGCTGCCGTTCGACGGGGTCGCCACTCCGAACTCGCGTTAGCGGAGCACGCCCCGCAGGGTCATGAACCGCGAGTACCAACTGAAGAAGACCAGCAGTCCCGCAATGACGGCGCTCGTGATCGCCATCTGCTGACCCATCACGGCGCCCCCGTTTGTCAGGACGTAGGTGTAAAGCAGGCTAACGCCAAATGCCGCCAGCGACAGGATGAAGACTGGCTGTGCCTGTTTCCTGCGCAGAAGCAGGAGGATCGAAGCCAGGAAAGCCCCAAAGACCCCGACCGCCCAGACGACTGTCATCCAACTCGGCATCTGCTGATAGTGGGCGATCTGATCCGGCGTCATACCCGCACTG
>JBAVIQ010000001.1:0-23357 GCA_049687035.1 Steroidobacteraceae bacterium | reverse complement strand
GCCCGGGGCCGACCTGGAAATCGGGCGGAAAGTGATCGGTCACATACGCGAGCAGATCGCCGGGGCGACGGCTGTCGCGAGTCCTGCCGGCCATCCGATTGCCACGACCGCGTCGTTCGGGCTCGCCTTGCTGGAACCCGACATCAGCGTGGAGGAGTCCATCGACCGGGCGGACAAGGCCTTGCTGGTGGCCAAGGCGGCCGGGCGCAACCGCGTGTGCAGCTGGGATCCCGCGGTCACGACCAGCACGCTGCTGCGGCGAATGATGCAGGACGATGCGACGGGGTGAGTGGATGCAGTCGCCGGCCGTTATCCGATGGCTGGCGCGTCAGGCCTGCGGGTAGCCGACGGTTTGCGACAGCAGCACGTGCTGGTCGTGGGTGAGGCCGAGCGCGTCGGCGATGGCGGAGCGATCGATCCAGGCGCGGATCACCGTGGCGAGTCCGCTGCTGGCGGCGTACAGGTACACGTTCTGTGCAATCGCACCGGCGGCCGCGGACGCGTAGCTCTCGCGGCTGGCCACCGGGATCATCTTCATGCGCGAGTGATCCACGACGTAGACGAGGTCGAGCGGGGCGTCGTCGACGAAATCCTGGTAACCGGTGACGCGCCGCAAATCGCTGCCTGCGACGAGCCGCAACGCGTGCTTGCGGGCATCGTAGAGATAGGCGCCGTCCGGCAGCGCCACGTAGACGTCGATCTCCTGCGCATTGATGGCCGAGGGGGCCGTCCGTCCGCCAGCGCGACGGTTCACGCCGAAGGCGGCCCACAGCAGGCCCGAAAGCACCGGCAATGGCAGCGGTTTGCGCGCGAACTCGCGCGATGAACGACGTTTCGCCAGTGCCTGCATGAGCGGCAGACCGCCGCGCCTGTCGGGTGCGGGCAGCTTGATGACGGGACGGGCATCGCCTTGCGTGGGGCGCGGTCGCAGCTGTCCCATCACGCCGAGTGCAAGCTTGGTCAGGGTGCTCATCTACTTCGCGCAGTCGCCGACGCGGCGTGCGCGCAGCACCTCGTGCGTCTTCACGCCGTCCTCGGTCGAATCGACCGTGATGGTGTAGGCCTCGGCGCTGTCGACGGTCAGGACGGAATCCGACTGGATCGTCATGCCGGCCATCTTGCAGGTCGCGGAGTAGCGGTAGGTCTTGCCGCTCTGGACGAGCGGCGTGAACTGGCAGCCGGTCCTGGCGAGCATCGCCCGTTGCGCCTTCTGGTCGGCGGTCGGGTCGGTACAGTCGGTGCGCGAGATCTTTTTGGGCGTGGAACCCGTCGGCGTCAGGGTGCGGTCGAACGTCCAGTTGCCCGGCTTGAAGGCGGGCCAGTCGGCGGCCAGCGCGATCGAGGTCGAAAGCGTCAGCAGTGCGGTGAGCGAGAACAGGCGCATCGTTGTCCGAATCGATGGGCGGGTCGGTGTCGCGGTCATGCGGGTGACCTCCGGTACGCGTCATGCCTGGCGGTGCCTGCAGAACTTCCGGCGGTCGGCAGGGATCGCCGCAGCTGAATGCGCCTTGCATTATCGCAAGCCCGCAGCCTGAGCCCGCTACGTAGTTTCGGAAGCGGAGCAGTGCCTTCGTCCCCGGGGCCGAACAGGGCCGGGGGGGGGGCCGGTGATCCTGTCCGACCCGGAGACGTCGGTGTCCGGTGGTTGACCTGAGATTCGTACGCCGAGGGACCGTCGGATGCACGAACGCCGAATCTAGTCGCGAGACGCGGTGCCCTGGCGCGACCGCGTCGTCGGGCCACTCACTGTGGCCTGGGACGCAGATTCGCGAGACGGCTGCCTGATGCGTGTCAGCCAGACGTCGTGCGGGTTCCAGCTCCAAGGCGCGTCGGCGACGATCCGAGCGGCCGTTGCCGTGCGCTCAGCCAGGACGGTCAGTGCGGCCGCTTTCACGGTGTCATTCCAGCTCATCGGCCAACGCATCGGTATTCCTCGCGTTCTTCCTGCGCCACGGGACGCCAACATTTGCGTTCCCGTGCGCTGGGGTGATTATCCATCGGTCGTGAACTCAGGCCAGTGACCAGAGTGTTTCCGTTTGGCGACAGTGCGACGCAGGTGCCGAGCGCACGGGCGTATGATTATCGGATCGAGGTGCGGGCCTGCGGCTCGTGCCTTGCCACCAGAAGGAGAGCGGACATGGCCAAGAAAGCGAAGAAGTCAGACAGCGGCGTATACCGCGTCACGGAGATCATCGGCACCAGCACTGTGTCCTGGGAGGACGCCGCGAGCAGTGCCGTCGCGGCGGCCGCCAGGTCGCTGCGTGACCTGCGCGTCGCTGAGATCAGCAAGCTCGACATGAAAGTCGAGGACGGGAAAGTCGTCGCGTATCGGGCCCGGGTGTCGCTGTCGTTCAAGTACGAAGCCTGACGTCCTGACGGCTGCCTCGCTCTTTGCGTTCGCGTCCAGGAGGGGCGACAGCGTCCGGCTGCGCGACCATTCGACATGACGGACGAAGCTGCGCGTCGGTTGAGGCTCGTGAGGCTGCTGCACACGGCAGTGTGGGCGGTGTTCGCCGGCTGCATCGTGGCGATCCCGTGGCTGACGTGGCAGCAGCGGTTTGGCGCTGCGGCCGTGCTGGCGGCGATCGTGCTGGGCGAGGTGGTGGTGCTGTGGTTGCACCGCTGGAGTTGCCCGCTCACGGCGGTCGCGGCGCGCTACACGCAAGACCGGCGAGCGAACTTCGACATCTTCCTGCCCGAGTGGCTGGCGCGGTGCAACAAGCAGATCTTCGGGCCGCTGTACGCGGCTGGGGTCGCGTACCTCGTGATGAGGTACCTGGGTGCGGGGTAGCGGGCTGTCGAACCGCGACGGCAGTATCGAGTTGAGTTTGCTGCACCAGCGGAGACTGCAGGTGATCGGCGCCGGGTTCGGGCGCTCGGGGACGACGTCGCTCCGGGCGGCCCTGCACAGGCTCGGCTACGATCCCTGCTATCACATGCAGAGCGCGATGACGCACTTCGCGCACCTGAAGTTCTGGCTCCGGGCGAAAGCCGGCGAGCCGGTCGACTTCCCGCAGTTCTTCCGGCGCTACCGGGCCGCCGTCGACTGGCCGGCCTGCGAGTTCTACCAGGCGCTGATGACAGCGTTTCCGGAAGCCAAGGTGGTGCTGAACGTCCGCGATCCCGCGGCGTGGTACGACAGCACGCGCGAGACGCTCTGGGTCATCGACCAGGTCCTGCCGTGGTGGTTCCCGAAGGTCATGCGGCAGATGCACGACGAGGTCATCTGGAAGGGCCGGTTTCGGGGCGAGTTCACGGATCGGGCGAAGGCGATCGCCGTGTACGAGGCGCATCTCGAGGAGGTGCGGCGCAGCGTGCCGGCCGAGCGTCTGCTGGTGTTCAACGTGAACGAGGGCTGGGCACCCTTGTGCGCCTTCCTCGGCAAGCCGGTGCCGGAGCATGTGCCGTTTCCGCATCTCAACGACCGGATGTTCTTCAGGCGGGTGATTCTTGCGCTGCGCATCGGGGAGTGGCTGGTGCCGGCGTCGGTGGTGGTGGGGCTGGTGTGGGCCGCGCTGGCGTGGGTTGGTTTCATCCTGCTCTGAACGACCCGGTGCCCTGACTCGGCGGCGTGTCTGCATTCGGGCCGCGTGCTGGCCGGTTGGGGAAGGTCGGGATAGCGGGGAATTGCGGATGCCGTGGTCCGGGACTGCGGGTAACGTGGTCGTAGCTCCCCGAGATGGGAGTGCGCCAGGGATGCCAGTGGCGCGTGTGGGATCAAGACCTGGCGATGGACAGGGGTAGTCATGGCAGCCAAGAAGAGGGCACGACGCCGCCCGGCGTCGCTGGAACGCAAGTACGAAGTAAAGGCCGAGATCGAGAACTTCTCGCTGGTGAAGGCGAAGTCGGCGCTCAAGCTCGAGATCTATTGCCGCGAAGAGAAACTCGGTGAACTGCAGGTCGGGCGAGGTTCGCTCTACTGGTGGGGTGCGCACCGCCAGAAGGAAAAGCGCGTCGGCTGGGGGCGCTTCGCGCAGATGATGGACGAGCTGGCGTATGGCAAGAAATAGCAGCGGGCAAGCAATGACCACACGTGACAGGCAGCTGCTGCAGGCAGCCATGGCCGCAGTGCGAGACTGCGCGGACACGATGGAGACCCAGGCGGCGAGTCTGCTGCAGGCGCTCTTGCAGCTGCCGATGGACGAGGAATTGCGGGCGAACGCACGCGAACGGAGCGAAGGGCTCAGGGACGCATCCAGTCGCGTGACATTCGAGCTGGCGTTGCTGCAAACGGAAATCGTCGAGGGCAAGACGGATACCGCGGCGGTGATCCAGCGCCTGACCGGCATGGACGCATTGATGATGGGCGCACTGGCGTCCATGGCTGACGTCGCGGACGAGCTGGAAATAGCCGCGGAGCGCGACGAGGCCAACGAGCGTGCGTTCGTGCTGGTGATCGAGGCGACGGGGGTCCTGCTGCAGGGTCTCGAGCAAGCGAAGTCTGCGACGCAGGCGCTCAGCGCTGCGACGTCAACCGCGTTGACGAAGTGATGGGCTTCGGTCGGCTCAAGACGCGGCATCGGGCCGAGCGGGACGCGTGGCATCCGAACCTGTCTTTAAGGGTGCATCGGGCACTGTCATGGCTCGATCGGGCCGAGCAGCTTGCGGACGATGCAGACGGGCAGTTCATCTTCCTGTGGATCGCGTTCAACGCGGCGTATGCGACCGAGATCGACGAGCGGTTCCGGCTCTCCGAGCAGGAGACGTTCCGCAACTTCCTGCAAAAGCTGGTGGAGCTGGATAAGCCGGGGCGCTTCGCAGAGCTCGTCTGGACCGAATTCCCCAAGAGCATTCGCGTGTTGCTCGACAACAAGTTCGTCTTTCAGGACTTCTGGAACTTCCAGAACGGCTCCCTGCCCGAGGAGGAGTGGAAGCGGCGCTTTGCAGCTGCCAAGAAGGCTGCGCGACTCGCGCTCGGCAGTCATGACACGGTGACGGTGTTGAGCGTGGTGCTGTCGAGGATCTATACGCTGCGCAACCAGCTCATTCACGGCGGCGCGACGTGGAACGGTTCGGTCAATCGCGAGCAGATGCGGGACTGCGTCAACCTGATGGGAAAGCTGGTGCCGCTGATGATCGAAACCATGATGGACAGCCCTGGCACGCTGTGGGGCGATGCGTGCTATCCGGTGGTGACGTGAGGGGACGCGGGCTCACTTGGTGAGCCTCTGGCACGGATAATTGACGGTGCATCAAGAACGGAGCACGTGCTCCGGCCAACCTGCCAGCTCGGCAAGGTGGAGCGCCGTTTCGGCGGATGCGGCCCGGATCCGGGCAGCGAAGGAGCATCTGCTGCGCAGCCCGGTCCTAGTTGAGTAGCTTTTCGATGGCCTGATTCAGTTTCGCCGAGTCGGGCGCGACATCGCTGTCGAAATGCTGCACGACCTTGCCGTCCGCGGCGACGAGGTACTTGTTGAAATTCCAGGTCGGCTCCTTGGCGCGGCGGTCGAGTTCACGGAAAACGGGATTGGCGTCCTTGCCCGTCACCGACGACGGCGCCAGCATCGTGAAGGTCACGCCGTAGTTGATGTAACAGACGTCGGCGGTCTCGGCCTGGTCCTTCGCTTCCTGGTTGAAGTCGTCCGACGGGAAGCCCACCACGACCAGGCCCCGTTCCCGGTACTTCCGGTGCAGGGCCTCGAGGCCCTTGAACTGCGGCGTGTAGCCGCAGTGGCTGGCGGTGTTGACGATCAGCAGTGGCTTGCCCGCGTAGGCCGAGCAGAGGTTGACGCTGTCGGAGGAATGCAGCTTCTTGAACTCGTGGTCCAGGAACGCAGGGCACGCCGCCTTCGCGGTTGCCGTGCCAGCCAGAAACAGCGCGGTGGTCAGCACCAGCGCCTGGGGGAAAGAGGTTCGGCTCACGCGTGAACTCCAGGGCGAGGCAAGGTGGTTGGTCCGTCTGGTTGCTGTTCGTTGCCGCGGTCAATCTGGATCCGGGAGGTGGGTCTTGGGCAGTCGGCTCGGGGACGCCCGCGGCCACAGCACCCACATGCGCAACGGTTGCCGCATGCGGCCGGCCTGCTCGGCGGCGTCGCCGTCCCAGCCCCAGAAGTAGTCGGCGCGCACCGCACCAATAATCGCGCTGCCGGTGTCCTGCGCCAGCACCAGTCGACGCAGTGGCGCGTTCGACAGCGGCTCGGTCGTGTCGATCCAGACCGGCGTGCCATAGGGCACGCTCTTCGGATCCACGGCGATCGAGCGCCTGGGCGTGAGTGGCACGCCCTGCGCGCCGCGCGGACCGAGCGCGGGATCGGCGAGCGGCTCCTCGCGGAAGAACACGTAACGTGGGTTGGCCCACAGCAGTTCGTCGATGCGGTCCGGGTTGCGCTGCGCCCAGTCCCTGATCCCGGGCCACGTCGCCTGAACCGGCGGCAGTTCGCCCTGGTCGATCAGCCAGCGGCCGACCGAGCGGTAGGGTTGATCGTTGTGCCCGGCGTAGGCGAGACGAACCATACGGATCCGCCCGTCCGGTTCGGTGACGCGCAACCGACCCGACCCCTGGATCTGCAGCAGCAGTGCGTCGAGCGGGTCGGCGACGTAAGCGATTTCGCGGCCGCGCAGTGCGGCCTGCGCCTGCGGCAGCGTCTGCAGCTGCTCGCGCGTCCAGTACGGTCGTCGCGTGGCGAGATCCACCGGCGGCGCGTAGAGCGCCACGCGGTATTGCCCACCCGGCCGGCGTTGCGCGTCGATGAGCGGTTCGAAGTAGCCGGTGATGAGACCGCCGGCACCACCGTCCAGCGACTCGACTCGATAGGGCTGCAGGTGGCGCATCAGCCAGGCGCGCATCTCGGCGTCGTTGGCCGGCGGCGTCTGCTGCGCGTTGGCGCAGAGCGCGGTCCACGACGGCGTCGAGCGTTGGCAGCTCTGCAGCAGGGCTGGCCAGGCCGCGTGCAGGGTGTCTGCGTTCCAGCCCGGCAAGTCCTGCCACGCGGCAGGAACCCAGCGCGAGCCGTCGCGGGTGACGCTGCCCGCGGGCGCGGTCGGCTTGAAGGGTGGAGCGCTCGAGCAGGCGGTGAGGGTGGCCACGATCGCGACGGCGAGCCATCTCACGACGCGGTCAGAGGCCAGCATGTTGGCGACGCTCGCAGCGCTGTGTGTTCCATGGGGCGCGATGCCAGGGTCATCAGTAGTCGCAGGTCAGTATGTCCGTGGCACGACGGCAGATCTCGCGACCGTAGTCGGTCCACTGGCCCTGGCCCCAGTAGCGATAGCAGCTCGTCTGCGACGCCAGCAGGTGCAGCAGGGCGTTGCGATAGCGGCGCTCGCCGGTCGGGAGTTGTCGACGGGTGACCGTGTCGTGGAAGAGGGCACTCGCTGCCTCCATCGGTCCCAGCACGTTGTCATAGCCTCGCACCCAGGTCAGGTTGTTGGTCCAGCTGCCGCCTTCCATGTGGAATCGACCGTCGTCGCGCCGCAGCTCGTCAATGACGTGCGCGAGCCGGTCGGCGCCGTCGCCCGGCTGCATGCGCGCCCAGATGCGGCCGTGAAACAGGGGCTGGATCTCCGGCAGCTCGGAGTCGCGGATGCCGCAAGCGAACAGATGCTCGAGGTACTCGGTCACGTTCATGAGCGGAACGTCGCTGCCCGTGGCCGCGCGCACCACCTCGAAGTACTTCGAGGGAAATTCGTTCATCATCACGCCGCCGTTCTCGCCGTCGGCGATCTGCGTGACGAGCGACGGCACAGAGTGCCCGGCAAGCTCGCCGCGGTGCAGGCCCTGCGCCTCGTACCAGGGCTGCATCTGGGCGACGAGCTTGCTGTCGGAGCCCTGCGTCTTCACGATCGCGACGATGCTCGCCGTCTGGCCTGCGGCATTGCGGCAGACGAGCCGATGCGGCAGGTAGGGGCGACGGGGCGTGGTGCCCGTGGCCGCCTCTTCGACGGTGTGCTCCTGTACGAGCAGCCAGCGGTAGCCGCAGTCGAGCAGTGTGCGCACGAACTCGTAAGCCACCTCTGGATGGTTCGGCAATGCCATCTCGGACGGCGAGAAGCCCCGCACGCGCGCCAGCGCATCGAGGCCAAAAATCGCGGCGAAGTGATGCTGCCAGGCACGTACGTGCAGGCGGAAGTCCTGCACCGGCGTCGACGGTGCGACCGCGTGCCCCCAGGGTGCGCCGAGCCACTCGACGGCGCGGCGGTAGTCCGGTGAGCAGGTGATCCGCTGCAGGCTGTCGATCACCTCGTGAGCGCCCATGGTGCGCAGGCCGTGCAGCAGGGTGCCCGAGTATTCGAGCATGACCCGCGGCTCGCGGCCTTCGGCCAGCAGCGCGGGAATGAACTCGCCCATGCGTGCGTAGCAGTGCCGGAACACGGGCGCGTTGTGGTTGTCGCCGATGCCGGGGTGCTCAAGCATGAACTGGAGGTTGCCGATCAGCGCTGCGGTGCGCAGGTCGTCGCCACCGGTCGGAGTGAGCGGCTGGTGCATGTGCAGCGCGATAGCGCAGGCGCTGCGGATCCGGTCGAAGGCAATGCGGCTGTCGTCGAGGAAGACCGGTCGGTCACGCGCTGCCGCGATGGCGCGCTCGATCAGCGGCTCCGAGCCGCTCAGGTTCGGCAGGCCGTCCACGTACTCGGGGAGCGAGGACATCGCGCGGCCTATTTGTGGCGGATGAATTCGTAGAGGTCGAGGTAGCGCTGGCCCGGGTGGTTCCAGGAGTAGTCACAGGCTATCCCCTGCAGCATCAGCTGGTGGAACAGTGCGGGCTCGTTGCGCCACAGGCCGAGCGCGCGGTCGAGGGCGGACTCGAGCCCCAGGTGGTCGGCGTGCTCGAAGACGAAGCCGTTGCGCTGCTGTTGCGGCAGCGCGGAGAAGTCCCAATCGAACACGGTGTCCTGGAGACCGCCGACGGCCCGCACCACCGGCACGGTGCCATAGCGCAGCGCGATCATCTGCGTCAGTCCGCAAGGCTCGTAGAGGCTCGGCATCACCAGCAGGTCCGCGCCGGCGTAGATCAAGTGCGCAAGGTCCTCGTCGTAACCGATCTCCAGGTGGCAGTCGGGGTTGTCGTTCAACCGGAGCTTCAGGTGCCAGAAGTCCTCGTTGATGCCGTGTTCGGAGCCCGAGCCGAGCAGGACGAACTGCGCGTCCTGCTCGAGCGCGTAGAACAGGGCATGGCGGATGAGGTGCAGACCCTTCTGGGTATCGAGGCGGCCGACGTAGGCGAGGATCGGTCGTCGGCCGTCGCGCAGCAGCATGCGTTCGCGCAGGGCGACCGTGTTCGCGGCTTTCCTGTCCAGGCTCGTCGCGCCGAAATGCTGCGGGATGTGGGGATCGGTCTCTGGATTCCACATCTCGTAGTCCAGACCGTTCAGGATGCCGACGAACTTGTCCTGGTGGACATGCAGTGCATGGCCGAGGCCAAAGCCCAGGTCGGTGTGGCGCGCCTCCCAGGCATGGTGCGGCGAGACGGTGGTCACGGCGTTCGAGTACAGGATCGCGCCGCGCATGAGGTTGATCGAGTGCCGGTTGAACTCGTCTCCCATCCGGTCGGGTGCGCCGAAGTACTCGGGTCGATCGAGGCCCGTGGCGCGCAGGATCTCGGGGCCCGTCACGCCCTGGTGACGGAAGTTGTGGATGGTGTGGCACACGCGCTGATTGGCGAGTCCGGCGCGGGCGTACAGCTCATACAGCAGCACGGGCACCAGCGCTGTCTGCCAGTCGTGCGTGTGAATCACATCGGGGCGCTTGTTGCTCTTCAACAGGAACTCGAGCGCGGCCTTGCTGAAGAAAGCGAAGCGCTCGGGATCGTCCCAGAAGCCGTAGTAGGTGCCGCGGGTGAAGAACGCCTGCGCGCAGTGCGGCTCGATGAAAAAGCACTTGCGCCCGTGCACGAAGCCGAACCAGACGGTGCAGCGGATCGCGCCGCCGTCCCAGGGCACCCAGAGTTCATGGTCAGAGACGTGCAGGCCCCAGACCTGGTCCTGACGCATGCAGTCGTACTTCGGCAGGATGATCTCAACCGCGTGACCGCGCAGCTCGAGTTCGCGGCTGAGCCCGAAGACCACGTCCGCCAGACCGCCGACCTTGGCGGCCGGCGCGCACTCGGACGCGATCATGACGACATACATCGGCGGCGTGCTCCCTGCAGCAGGGGGGTGATCGCGGAATCGTTGACGCTAGCAGATAAGCGGCGAGTGAACTATCCGCGGATGGTCACAAGCACGGATGCGGGGGGGGCGGCGGCCCCCGATTGCAAGGCGTCGGTGATCGGTGTCGGTGAGTCTCGTAGGGATTCACCGCCAATGGGTTGTGCTTTGATCGCGCGGCGGGTATTTTTCCGTGCCGCTGATTTGAGCCACCCCAAACTGGACCGAGTGCACAGTCATGACGATTCACTTGTATTTCTCGCTGCTGCCCGAGGCATTGATTGCCTCCATGCTGACGCCGGAGCAGTTCGGCCAGTACTACGCGACAGGCCATCGCTACAAGTCCAAGGGGCAGGCGATCTTCTTCGAGGTCGATCCCGCTTTTCGCCACCCGGCTTTCAACATCGACGAGGCGCTCAAGCGCTGCGTGCCGCACCCGGACGGCAGCCCGAAGAACTCGGTGTACGTCTCGATGTACCGAGTGCTCGAGCAGATTCCCGTGAGCGCACTGCGCAAGCTCTACCTGACCACGGCCCACGGGCACACCCTGGGCGTGAGCCGGGCGGGTTCGGTGCCGGCGGCAGACCGGGGCCTGCACCTGTATCACGACCTTGCACCGGTCAACAGCCTGGTCGTCAGCACGCAGGGCCCGCAGGCGTACTACGCCAGCATCACCAGCCAGCCGGCCAAGTTCATCCGTTTCCCCGGCCTGTGTTTCGTAGAACTCGCGCTCGGCGCGCTCGCAACGGATCCGCTCGATGGGCCGGTGGGCGACCTGCCGTATCCGTTCATCCATCACCTGCGCGAGGCGCTGCTGCAGGTCAGCCCGGACGGCAAGCAGAACAAGCTCGTCCACCGCGTCCATTCGCCCGAGTTCCCGTATCGCACGGTCAAGGGCGGCTTCTACGTGGGCAACGGACAGGAGCTGGCGTATTACCCGATGCCATCGCACGAGGTCCTGCGCGGGGACCACAGCGCGTGGTGGCGCTCCGCTAACCAGTAAGCGGCTCGCGGGCGCCGAGCGACTCTAGGCCGCGCTTACCCCGCCAACGGCGGATAGTCGCTGTAACCTTCCGCGTCTGCCGTGTAGAACAACTCCGCACGCGGAGTCGCGAGCGGCGCGCCCTTCTTCAGTCGCTCGACCAGGTCCGGGTTGGCAATGAACGGCCGCCCGAACACCGCGAGCTGCAGCAGGCCTGAGTCCAGGTGCGCCTGAGCACTCTCTTTCGTCAGGTTGCCGGCCGCGATCAGCGTGCCCTTGACGTGGTTGCGCAGCGTGCGCAGCAGCACCTGCGGGTCGCCGGCGTTGTTCAGCTGCGGGCTGAAGGCGTCCGCCAGCATGACGTGCACGTAAGCCATGTCCGCGGTCGGCAGCGCATCGAGCAGCGCGACGTGCGTCTCGAGCGGATCGGCGTCGACGATGTCGTTGAACATGTGGCCCGGCGACACACGGATCGCAGTGCGTGCCGTACCAATGGCGGCGGCGACCGCCTTGACGACTTCGACCACGAACCGGATGCGCCCCTGCAGCGAGGTGCCGTAGCCGTCGGTGCGCAGGTTGGTGTTCGAGGCCAGGAACTGGTTCAGCAGGTAGCCGTTGGCTGAGTGCAGCTCGACGCCGTCGAAGCCGGCCGCGATCGCATTGCGCGCCGCGGTGACGAATTCCTCGATCAGTGCCGGCAGTTCCGCGGTTTCGAAGGCGCGTGGCGTGGGGTAGTCCTGCAGTTGCTGCTGGTCGGTCCACATCTGGCCGGCCGGCCTCACGGCCGACGGCGCCACGGGCGCATCCGCGATCTGCCGATTGAGCGGATGGGCGATGCGGCCGCAGTGCATGAACTGCATGAACATTCTTGCACCGCGCGCGTGGACCGCATCCGTGACGCGCTTCCAGGCGGCGATCTGTTCCGGGGTGTGCATGCCCGGCGTGCGGCAGTAACCCTGGCCCGCGAAGCTGGTCTGGGTGCCTTCCGAGATGATGAGCCCGGCGCTCCCGCGTTGTGCGTAGTAGTCGCGCACGAAGGGCTTCGGCACGCCCATCACGTCGGCCCGGTTGCGCGTGAGCGGCGCCATCACGATGCGGTTCTGCAGCGGGAGGCCGGCGAGCGTGGTCGGTGCAAAGAGGCTGTTCATCAGAAAATGGTCTCCAACTGCAATACAACGTGGAAGAACGCGATAGAGCCCGGCCGATACGCCGTGCGATGCAGGCGAGTCGGCGCAGGGCCAAGGGGGGCGAGCAGTCTATTCGATCGAGGCGCCGGCTGGATTCAATCGGGCGGGCGGGTAGAGCCACCGGCCAGTGGCTCGAACCGAGCCTGGAAGAACCGCAGGTAGCGCGGCTCAAAAGCCATCCTGAGGCCGCGGGCCGACTCGCGCTCGTCGAACACGGCCGCTGCGGACTCCGCGACGATGTCCATGTGCGCCTGCGTGTAGACGCGGCGTGGAATCGTCAGCCGCACGAGTTCAAGGGCAGGGTAGTGTTGCTCGCCGGTGGCGGCGTCGCGACCGGCCGAGACGATGCCGCGTTCCATCGCGCGCACACCGGCGTCCTCGTACAGGTTCGCCGCCAGCGTCTGTGCCGGGAAGTCGTCCTGCCGGATGTGCGGGTAGAACGCCTTGGCGTCGAGATAGACGGCGTGCCCGCCGATCGGCCGCACGACCGGCACGCCCATGTCGATCAGCTTGTGGCCCAGGTATTCCACCTGCCCGACGCGCGCGTGGATGTGCTCGTCGTCGACCGATTCGACGATGCCGCGTGCCATGGCTTCCATGTCGCGGCCGGCCATGCCGCCGTAGGTGTGCAGGCCTTCGTACACGACGACCAGGTTGCTGGCTTCCTCGTACAGCTGCGGGTCGTTGAGTGCCAGCCAGCCGCCGATGTTGACCAGCGCATCCTTCTTGCCGCTCATGGTGCAGCCGTCGGTGTAGCTGCAGTACTCGTGCAGGATCGCGGCCACCGGCGTGTCGCGGTAGCCCGCTTCGCGTTGCTGGATGAAGTAGGCGTTCTCGACGGCGCGCGTGGCGTCGAGCATCACGCGGATGCCGTGGCGGGCCGTCAGCTCGCGCACCGCCCGCGTGTTCGCCATGGACATCGGCTGGCCGCCGGCCATGTTCACCGTGCCCGCGATGCAGACATACGGAATGCGGTCGGCGCCCACGCGCTTGATCAGCGCCTCGAGCGCGCCGAGGTCGACGTTGCCCTTGAACGGGCTTTCGTCGGCCGGGTCGTGGGCCTCCGGCACGATCACGTCGACGAACGTGCCGCCCGCCAGCTCCTGGTGCAGCCGCGTCGTGGTGAAGTACATGTTGCCGGGCACGTAGTCGCCGGGCTTGATCAGGATGCGCGAGAGGAGATTTTCGGCGCCGCGGCCCTGGTGGGTCGGGACGATGTAGCGGTAACCGTAGTGCTGCTGGATCGCCGCTTCGAGGTTGTAGAAGTTGCGGCTGCCGGCATAGGCCTCGTCGCCCATCATCATGCCGGCCCACTGCCAGTCGCTCATCGCGCTGGTGCCGCTGTCGGTCAGCAGGTCGATGTAGACGTCCTCGGAGCGCAGCAGGAAAGTGTTGTAGCCCGCCGCGACGATGGCCCGCGTGCGCTCGGCGCGAGTCATCATCTTGATGGGCTCGACCACCTTGACCTTCCAGGGTTCGGCCCACGAGCGGTGCGCGGGGCGGCGGTGACGTGTTTCGGGCGAGTCGGTCATGACGACGCAAACTCCTGTGGACGTGCCGAAAACAGCAAGGATGTTGCCCCGGCCGGCGTCGAGGAAGCCGTGCATGTACGGATCCTCCTGGATCCGTAAGAGAGCAGTGGGCGACGTATATCCCGGCGTATTGCCCACGTTCATCGAATGCGCTCTCCCATTGGCCAACTGATCATCGCCGCTCGAGGTGCGGGGCAATGCAGTTGCTGTCGGTCGGGTTGCGCGTTAGATCTATATGGATATAATCAAGCCAGGCCGAAACGACGCTCGGCCAGCCAAGTCCTTGATCTGGATGGGAAGCAGCAAGAAGGATCTGCTGAATCTACCGGCCTCGGTAATCGACGTATTTGGTTATGCCCTGTACCTCGCGCAAACCGGCTCCCGGCATCCGGATACCAGGGTCCTGCAAGGCCTCGGGGACGGCAGCGTGATAGAGGTCATCAGGTCCGCCAGCGCCGGCACTTACCGTGCGGTGTACACGGTCCGATTTCGGGAGAACGTTGTCGTGCTGCATGTCTTCCAGAAGAAGTCCAAGTCTGGGATTGCCACGCCAAAGGCGGACATTCGGATTATCCGTGAACGGCTACGGATGGCAGAAGGACTCGGCAGGAGCGCAAGGCCATGAAGGCGAGCAGGAAACGCAAAGTGCAGCCCAGCCATGCACAGGGAAGTGGAAATGTGTATTCCGACCTCGGTATCGACGATCCCGAGGGCATGCTGGTCAAGGCACAACTCGTCGCGAAGATCGCCGCGATCCTGGGGGAGCAGGACTACACGCAGACCAGGGCGGCCGACATACTTGGCGTGCCGCAGCCGAAGTTATCGAAGATCCTGCGGGGGCAGTTTCGCGGCGTATCCGAGCGAAAACTCATGAGCTGCCTGGCGAAACTTGGACACGACGTAGACATCGTCGTTCATCGCGCGAGCACGCATCGTCGCACGGCGCGGCGCGGCGTGGTCTCCGTAGTGTTCGCCTAGCACGGCAGCAGGGTGATGCTCTCAAACCCAGAGCCGGTTGGCGGCGCCAGATGCCCGAATCGTGAAGAGCGTGCGATCGCGTCGCTAGCCTGCGACAGGCGCGGCTGAGGCATCCGCAGGCGGGACCGCGAGGCCCGCCTTGCGCAGACCGTCGATCACGTGCTCCACGAGTTCTGGATCCAGGAACTTCCCGAACTCCGTGCGCGCCTCCAGGGCGAACTGAGGCTCCAACGCGAGCAGTTCCGTCAGGCACTTCGACGCCGCCTCACGCTCGCCGAGTTGCCCGTACACGGCGGCGAGCACCGCCTGCGTGTCGCGAAAGCCCGGCAAGTCGATCCTGAGCGCAAGATCGAGCGCCTTGCGATAGTCACCCTGCCGGTAGGCGTCGAAGACCAGGGGGAACCAGTACCACCCGGGATGATGGGGATTGAGGCGCAGGGCCTGCTGCACGAGGGCGCAGCCGCGCTCCCACTCCCCGGCGTAGGCGATGAGCCCACCGAGGCCCGCGACGCCGCAACTGTCCATCGAGTTGAGCTCGAGGGCACGCCTGGCAGCGGTCTGGAAGGCCGGGATCTCCCTGCGATAGAAAAGGATCTCGGCCAGCACCTGGTGCGCGCGGTGATTGGAGGGATCGGCCTCGACCGCTTTTCGGGCCGCCTGCAGTCCCCGGCCCAGCGGGTCGGGCTTGCCTTCCAATCCCAAGGCGTACTCGTTCTCGATGATGAGAGCCAGCGCGGCCCAGGCGTACGAGTAGCCCGGCGCCAGCGCGACTGCACGCTCCAGTGCAGTGCGCGATGCCACGAACTCCTCCAGTGTCAGGCGCTCGAAGTAACTGAAGCTGCGCAGCACGGCCTCGTAGGGGCTCAATTCCTCGGGGCTCCTGTTGCGCAGCGCCTCGCCCAGTGTACGCGGCAGGACGCCATGCGCATCCGCGATGGTCGAGACGATTCGCGGGACGAGTTCGTCCTGCAGTTCGAGAACGCCTTCCGGACTGAACGGGCGATCGTAGGTCTCGGCCCATAGATGGGCGCCCGACTGGGTGTCGACGAGCTGCACCGCGATGCGGACCTTGCTTCCTGCCTGGCGAAGGGTCCCGTCGATCACGTAACGCGCGCCCAGCTCGCAGCCGATGGCGCGCGCGTCGGCCACCTCGCTCGTGTAGCGTAGCGTGGAGCTGCGCGCGATCACCCGCAGGTACGGGAAGCGCAGCATGCCCATCACAATGCCCTCGGACAGCGCGTCGGCGAGGGCGGCGATGTCGCCGCTGGCTCCGCCGTGCCTGAAGGGCAGCACCGCGACCCAGAAGCCCTCGTCGACGCGGGTCGCGCCCGACGGCGACGCTGGGGGGGCATGTGAGTCAGTGGTCGATGTCGCTGACGAGGGCGCTGCCGGAACCTCGAGGCCGGCCTTGCGCAGGCCGTCGATGAAGCGCTCGCCGTATTCGGGAGTCCACCATCTCTCGACGTTACTGCGCAGAATGGAGGCCCCGTCCGGCCGAATCCTGAGCAGCTCGCGCAGCGCTCTGCCCGCTGCCTCGCGTTCCCCGAGTTGACCGTAGGCGGCCGCCCGCATCGCTTGCGCACCAAGGTGACCGGGCATTCTGCACTTGAGCGCAGCATCGAGTGCGCCACGGTAGTCACCCCGACGGTAGGCGTCGTAGTAGTCGGCGAACCAGTAGTAGCCGGGGTGATTAGGATTGAGCTGCTTGGCCCGTCCCGCCAGCGCGAGACCGCGTTCCCAGCGGCCCGCATAGGTCAGCAGCTCTCCCAGGAAGGCGATGGAGTTGCCGTCCATTGGATTGAGCGCGACGGCCCGTTCCGCCGCATTGGCGAAACTCGGCAGGTCCCTGTGAAAGTACAGCGCCTGGGCCAGGCCGAAGTGGGCCAGGTGATTGGACGGCGCGATCTCGACCGCGCGCTGCGCGGCTGCCAGCCCGCGCGCCAGGGAGTCCTCCTGCAGGTCGAAGAACTGTGCGTAGTCCTGCACGCACAGCAACGCCAGCATGGCCCAGGCGTCGGCAGATGTCGGTGTCCTGCGCACCGCCAACTCCAGGCCGGCGCGCGCCGATGCCAGGTCTTCGGCGGTGAGCCGTTCGAAATAGCCGAAACTGCGCAGCACCGCTTCATAGGTGGTCAGCTGCTCCGGGCTCCTGCCGCGCAGCGCTTCGCCCATCGTGTGCGGCAGCACGCCGTTGGTATCTGCGACGGTGGCGACGATCCTGGGAACGATCTCGTCCTGCAGCTCGAAGACTGAATCCGGATCGAACGCGCCGTCATAGCTCTCTGCCCAGAGGTGAGCGCCCGAACCCGCGTCGACGAGCTGCACCGCGATGCGCACCTTGCGCCCGGCCTGTCGCACACTGCCCTCCATTACGTAGCGGGCGCCAAGCTCCCGGCCGGCCGAGCGTGCGTCCGTAGCCGTGCTCCCGTAACGCAGCGTGGCGCCGCGCGCCACGACCCGCAGGTACGAGAATCGCGACATCCCGGTGACGATGCCCTCCGACAGACCGTCGGCGAGTGCGGCAATACCCGGGTCAGTGCCACCGTGGGTGAAGGGCAGCACCGCGATCCAGAAGCCGTCGTCCCCGCGTGTCGTTGCCTCGGCCGGCGCGGACGCTGTCGACGGCTCGGGCGCCCGCTCGTCGGCGTGGGCGTCCGCAGCGGCATCCAGTCCGGCCTTGCGCAGCCCATCGATGAGGTGCTCGACGAGTTCCGGGGCAAACCATTTGCCGAGGTCATCCCGCGCGACCGCGGAATAGTCCGGCCTCAGCCGGAGCAGCTCCTGCAGGGCCTTGCCGGCGGCATCACGATTCCCGAGTTGCCCGCTGGCGGCCGCCATGAGCATCGGCAAGTAGTGGATATCGGGCGTGTTGATCCTGAGCGCGATGTCCAGTGCGCCGAGATAGTCGCCCTGGCGGTACTTGTTGACGCAGATGGGATACCAGAGCTTGCCGGGGTGGCTCGGGTTGAGTTGCATCGCGCGCTCGCTCAGGGCGCATCCCCGGTCCCAGTCGCCGGCGTACGCCATGCACAAGCCAAGATATTCGGCGGCACTGCCGTCCAGCGGGTTGAGGGCGAGGGCGCGCTCCGCGGCATTGCGGAAGGCCTGGAACTCCTTGCGGTGAAAGAGCGTGACGGCCAGGGCGAAATGAGCGCGGTGATTGGAGGGGGCCGCGTCGACGGCTCGACGCGCTGCCTCGAGCGCGCGACCCAGCGGGTCGGGCAGCGGGTTGAATCCAAGGGAGTGCTCGTCGGTATAGAGCAACGACAGCATCGCCAGGGCATCGGCATGCCCCGGCGCCTGCTGGACGGCACGTTCCAGCGTGACCCGATTCGCCGCGTGCTCCTCGGCCGTCATGCGCTCGCGATAACCGAAACTGCGCAGCAGGGCCTCGTAAGGACCGAGTGTGTCGGGATCCTTGCGCCGGACCGCTTCGCTCATCGAGTGCGGCAGCACGCCGTACATGTCCGCCACGCTGGAGACGATCCGCGCGGCGAGGTCGTCCTGCAGATCGAACGCCGCCTCCTTGCTGAAGGATCGCTCGAAATTCTCCGCCCAGAGATGGGCACCGGAGACCGCGTCCACGACCTGGACCGCAAGGCGAAGCCTGGAGCCTGCCTGCCGCAGGCTGCCCTCGATGACGTAACGCGCGCCGAGTTCCTTGCCTGCGGCCCGCGCGTCCTGCGCCTCGCCGGTGAAGCGCAGCGTCGAGCTGCGAGCGATCACGCGCAGATAGGAGAAGCGCGACAGACCGGTGATGATCTCTTCGGTGAGTCCTTCCGCGAGTACCGCGGCATCGGCGTCGGCGCCGCGGCACTTCAACGGCAGCACCGCGATCCAGAAGCCCTCGTCCTCACGAACCGCTCTTGCGGCCGGCGCGGATGGCTGAGCCGCAACCGGCGTCGCAACCGGCATCAAGACGGGCGTCGCAACGGTCGGTGCGGGTTGGCCGCCGAACAGCCGCGCCACCCGTTCGACGAATCCGCCCGCGACTACGCCGCCCGGCAGTCGCGTCCACTGCCGCTCGCGAAAGCGATCGGGCACGCGGGCCGCGGGCTCCGGCGTGTCGTCGATCACCACCGGGAGCAGGAACGCCTGGTCGTCGGCCATGTCCAGCATCCGGTGCACCGCGAGATTCCATTCGCGACGGAAGTAGCCTTCGCTGCGCGCGTTGGTGTTGGCCGAGATCAGCGGCACGAACAGCGCGCACTCCTTGACCTGCTGGCGGATCGCAGCGTCCCATGCGTCGCCGCCGCGCAGCTCGCTCTGGTCGAACCACACCTCGAGCCCGGCCGCACGCAGCGCGTCGCAGATACGCCGTGCGGCCTCCGCGTCCTGCGAGGCGTAACTTAGGAAGATTGCTTTCTTGTCTTCAGGCATGGAGTGTCGGCTCGGCTGGGGCATCCGCAGGCGGGACCGTGAGCCCCGCCTTGCGCAGGCCGTCGATGAATAGCTCTACGTATTCCGGTGACCACCACTTCGCAAATTCCGCGCGTACCGTGGCGGCAAAGTCCGGCCGCAGCCGCAGCAGCTCAAGCAGGGCTTTGCCCGCCGCGTCCCGTTCCCCGAGCTGGGCGTGGCACGCGGCCAGCCCAGCGTGGAAGCCCCAGTGGCCCGGCATGTTGGCTCGGAGCAGGTTGGCGATTGCGCCGCGGAAATCGCCCTGCAGGTGCGCATGGTAGAAGTCCGCGTACCAGTACCATCCCGGATGGTGCGGATTGAGCTGCTTGGCGCGCCCCGCGAGTTCGAGCCCGCGCTTCCAGTCGCCCGTGTACGTCAACAGCTCACCGACAAAAGCGATGGAGTAGCCGTCCATGGGGTTGAGGGCGACGGCGCGCTCCGCGGCATTGCGGAAACTCTCGAATTCCTTGCGGAAGTAGAACGCCTGGGCCAGGCCGAAGTGCGCCAGGTGATTCGACGGTGCGGCTTCCACGGCTCGACGCGCGGCGGCCAATCCCCGGGCCAGGGAATCCGGCTGGACGCCGAAGCCCTGCGCATGATCCTGCAGGCACAGCCATGCCAGCATGGCCCAGGCGTCGCCATTGGCAGGGGCTCGCTTGACGGCCAGCTCCAGGCCGCTCAGCGCAGCTGCAAGTTCGTCTGCAGTAACGCGCTCCGAGTACGTGAAACTGCGCAGCACGGCCTCGTAAGGAGTCAACTCCGCGGGATCGCGGGTACGCAAGACCGCGCTCATGCTCCGGGGCAGGATCCCGTGGACGTCGGCGATCGTTGCAACGATGCGCGGCACCAGTTCGTCCTGCGTGACGAAGGCAGATTCCGGACTGAAGGCGCGTTCGTAGGTCTCCGCCCACAGGTGCGCGCCCGTCACTGCATCGACCAGCTGCACCGTCACGCGCAGCTGCGTCCCCGCCTGCCGCAGGCTGCCCTCCAGGACATACCGCGCGCCCAGATCCTTGCCCGCGGCCCGCACGTCGAATGCGGCATCGGTGAAGCGCAGCGTCGAGCTGCGTGAAATCACGCGCAGGTAGGAGAATCGTGACAGCCCGGTGACGATGTCCTCGGCAAGTCCTTCGGCCAGGGCCGTGAGTGCGCTGTCCGTGCCGCGGTACTTGAACGGCAGCACGGCCACCCAGAAGCCTTCGTCACCGCGCGCCGGCACCAGGGTCGGTTCGCTTGACTTCGAGGACTCGGGCAGCGCTGCGCTCGCATCATCCTCTGCAGCGATCTCGAGGCCCGCCTTGCGCAGCCCATCCATCAACTGCTCGACCAGTTCCGGCTGGATCCACTTGCCGTGCAGCAGCCGCGCGACCTTGCCGTAGTCGGGCTTGAGCGCGAGCATCTCCTGGAGCGACTTGTGCGCCGCGTCCATCTTGCCCAGCTGGGCGTAGCACATGGCCAGCACGGCGTGCTGATAGAAGTTGTCCGGCGTGTTGAGCTTGAGCGCCAGCTCCAGCGCGCGGCGGTAGTCCTTCCGGCCATACGCGTCGTGCCACGCGGTGTAGTTGTACATGCCCGGAAGGTTGGGGTTCAGCTTCAAGCCTCGCTCCGCCAGCTCGCAGCCGCGCGGCCAGTCCCCCGAGTAGGCAATCAGCAGTCCCATGAACGCAGCTGTCGCGGCGTCCAGCGGGTTGAGGGAAACGGCCCGCTCCGCTGCCGTTCGAGCCGCGGGGAATTCACGCCGGAAGAAGAGAGCCTGGGCCAGCGCGTAGTGGGGCAGGGAATGCAGCGGCGCCGACAGGACCGCCGTGCGTGCCGCTCGCAGCGCCTTTTCGAAAGAGGCCGGGTCCCGGATGTCCCAGTGCCCGAACTCGTTCGAGTACATCAGCGACAGCATGGCCCAGCAGTCGCCGTTGCGCGGGTCCTGCTGAACGGCTCGCTCCAGGCACGTCCGCGATTCGGCCAGCGCTTCCATCGTCCAGCGCTCGTTGTAGCCAAAGCTGTGCAGCAGCGCCTCGTACGGGGTCAGCTGATCGGCGGCCTTGTTCCGCACAGCGTCACTCATGCTGCGCGGCAAGACCCCGTGCATGTCCGCAACGGTCGACACGATGCGGGGTACCAGGTCGTCCTGCAGCGCGAACAGGTCCTCGGGGCGGAAGGGACGTTCGTAGGTCTCCGCCCACAGATGGGCGCCGGTGCCTGCATCGACCAGCTGCACCGTCACGCGCAGCTGCGTCCCCGCCTGCCGCAGGCTCCCTTCCATCACGTAGCGGGCGCCGATCTCCTTGCCGACCGTCCGCACGTCGATGGCCTGCCCAGCGTAACGGGACGTCGAGCTGCGCGAGATCACCCTGAGGTAGGAGAAGCGCGAGAGGCCGGTGACGATCTCCTCGGACAGCCCCTCAGCCAGCGCCGTCAGATCGGCGTTGGCGCCGGCACACTTGAACGGCAGCACGGCCACCCAGAAGCTGTCTTCCCCACGAGCCGCTCCCGCGGCCGGTGCGGACGGCTGCGCCGCAACCGGCGTCGCAACGGGAAGCGCGGGTTGGCCCCCGAGCAGTCGCGTCACCCGTTCGACGAATCCGGCCGCCATTGCGCCTTTCGGCAGTCGCGTCCACTGCCGCTCGCGAAAGCGATCGGGCACGCGGGCCGCGGGCTCCGGCGTGTCGTCGATCACCACGGGCAGCAGGAAGGCCTGGTCATCGGCCATGTCCAGCATCCGGTGCACCGCGAGATTCCATTCGCGGCGGAAGTAGCCTTCGCTGCGCGCGTTGGTGCTGGCCGAGATCAACGGCACGAACAGCGCGCACTCCTTGACCTGCTGGCGGATCGCGGCATCCCACGCGTCGCCGCCGCGCAACTCGCTCTGGTCGAACCACACCTCGAGCCCCGCGGCACGCAGCGCATCGCAGATGCGCCGCGCCGGCTCGATGTCCTGCGAGGCGTAACTGAGGAAAATGGCTTTGTTGGCTTCAGGCATGGAGCGTCGGTCAGCGCGGTTCGAGTATTCGGGGTCTGGTGAAAGTGGTCAACCTGAGCCAGGCAAGTTGTCGCAGCGGTGCGCTCGATCCTTGGCGCCGTCGGCCTCCGGTTGTCAGTCGAGCCCGGTAATAAGCGGCCCGGCCGGTCTACCCGTGCGGCCTGAGTTCGGTCACGGCGATCTGTCTGGTTCAGTCCATCCTCCGTCAAAGGTCACGATCCTGAACGCCTTCCCCGACCGGGAGTGAAAACCGTGAAACTCAGTTACTTCGCCGACACAGACTCGCTTTACATCGACCTTTCGGAAGAGCCAAGCGTCGAAAGCCGCGAGATCTCCGACGGCGTCGTGCTGGACTACAACGCTGCGGGGCGGCTCGTGGGCATCGACATCGACGAAGCCAGCAAACGAGTGCAGATGGACAAGCTGGTACTGAGCCAATTGCCGTCAACGGTCGAGACAGCGGCTGCATAGCGCCGCGCGAAGTTCATCAGCCAGCCAGCACTCCCGTCGCGCCTATCTGCCGATTGACCGGGTCGATCAGCACGCCCGGATTGAGAATGCCTCGAGGGTCGGCGACCTGCTTTGCGGCCGACAACATTCGCCGGAAGAGCGGATCCACCTCGCGCTCGTAGCCGCTGCGGTGATCGCGACCGACGGCATGGTGGTGCGTGATGGTTCCGCCATGCGCGACGACGGCCTCGTTGGCGGCGAGCTTGATGTCCCGCCAGGCCGCAAGCGCGCTCGCGACGTTGCCATCTGCAGCGCACGTGGCGAAGGTGAAGTAGGGCGCGGGGCCATCCGGGTAGAGGTGTGTGAAGCGGCACGACATCCGTGCCTTCTGGCCGGTCGCGCGCGTGATCGCGCGGCCGACGTCTTCCTTGACGGACGTGTAGAAAGTCTCGAAGCGCTCCCACGTGATCGCCGTCTCGAACGTGTCCATGATCACGCCCAGCCCGACGGCGGGATCGCGCCAGTACGGCATGCGCATGAAGGCGTCGCGCCAGGCGCCGGCCGCGCCGGTGCGGTGTTCGACGGAGTTCTCGGACGACATCGAGCGCGCCACGGCATCGGCGTCGTAGCGCCCGCCGTGACTGCTCACGATTTCCAGTGCCCGCGCCATCCACGCTTGCAGCGGATGGTCGTCGGATTCGAAGGCCAGCACGAGCATGGCCGTGCGTCCGTCACCGACGCCGGCGAATACAGTCTCCGCCGGA